>NZ_JADCBK010000024.1 GCF_020253525.1 Aquidulcibacter sp. | reverse complement strand
GAAACACAAGGTCGCCACTTCAACCCTGCTTAGTCCCGCTTACCAATCCCCAACCGGTGTTGCCGCTGCAGCAACAACGCCCTCTCATTGGAGATGGGGGTAGGATATCTGAGGTTTGGATGGTGGGGGATAAGTTTTTTTCTATGCACTCCCCTCTCCCACTGGGAGAGGGGAAAGGGGTGAGGGCTTGTAGGGCACAAAAGCTGATTGTGTTCTGGGACTTAGGGCTGACCGTCATCGTTTCATTCTTGTGGGTGTAAGCCCTCACCCCCGACCCCTCTCCCACAGGGAGAGGGGAGGTTCCATCTAGACCCATTTTGGTGGAAACCTTGTTTCACCAAAATGGATCATCAAGCATGAGCGCGACATCTGTGTCGTCAAGTGCGCAGCTTTGCTGCGTCGCAAGCGATCCGTTTTCAAAGAAGACGGACACTTGACTACCCCGATGTCGCAAGAACAATTTCATTTGCGGTTTGGTGGGCCGGAAGGATCACCAAAACGCTTCCAGATAAAAACCCATCAAAAACGATGTCATCCCCGCCGGAACGAAGTGGAGAGCGGGGACCTCAGGGGACTTTGCGCTCGGAGGTCTGGGACGCGGCTGACGCTGTCCGGGATGATAACGGAATGCAAAAAGGACTTCGCGGCACCAGCCCCGTGACGCTGGCCTCAAAAAGCGCTAATCCGCCCCCATGAGTCCCAAACCCGTATTCTCCCTCACCGATGCCGATATTTGGGCTGCGACCGATGCGGATCGGGCGGACTTGGCGGCCTTTTGTCGCGATAATCCCGAGTATGATGTGTTCTTGACGGGCGAAGTGCCCGATGAGGCAGAGTGGGTTGAGGACTTTTTGACCGACCTGCCACCCGCCTCATTCAATTGGACTGCAACCCACAAATTGATCGTGCGCAGACACCAAGATGCCAGCACCATTGCGGCCATTATGGATGTCACCCTAGACATGATCGACCGGGGCGTCGGCCATATTGGCCTGTTTCAAGTCGCCACGGCCTTGCATGGCGGGGGATTAGCCCATCGGCTTTACCAAGGCTTGGAAGATTGGCTGGCCACATGCGGCATGGACGTCCTGCGCCTTGGGGTTTTGGAGGGCAATGCGCGCGGCATGGCATTTTGGACCCGTCATGGCTTCTTAGAGACGCGCCAACGCCAAGGCACCGCCCCAACTGGCAAAATCCATCTAAGTCATGTGATGGTAAAGCCCCTCAAGCCCATCACGCTTGATGCCTATCGTAGACGCGTACCGCGCGATGATCCGGGTTGCCCTTAGGCTATTTTTTGTTGTATTCTCGTGGGTAACATTTAGGGTCTGCCGCTAGGATGGACCCCATGCCAACAGAAGTTCACAGTGACGAATCCCTAGTGGCTGCTGCCATGATGGCAGGCGGCTTTTCCACAAGGCAAGAGGCGGTGGAGACGGCCTTGCGGGAGTTGTTGGAGCGCCGACGGCGTGTTCACGGCCTGCGAGCCCTGCACGGGAAAATTGAGTGGATAGGCGACCTAGATGCGTTGCGGCTCGATAGACCGAATGAGCTCTAACCGTTGCTATTCACTGCAGGACGACTTTGAGCCGTTTGTGAAGCATTTGGGATTGGTTTCAGCCGCGCCTTCCTAGATTGTTGTGCATGAAAACCGCAGGCAAAACTATTGATCCTGTGGCCATCTTGGCCCACAAGGACACCATGAATCGGGCGCGTTTCGTCGCGCATGACTTGGTAGGATTTTGACCCATGGCAGACGGCACACAAACCCTAGAAACCAATTCTTCTGCCGATCTTTTGCCGGGCGAGACCGCCATGCGCAATTTCAATATCAATTTCGGGCCACAGCACCCCGCCGCCCACGGCGTGTTGCGTCTGGTTCTGGAATTGGACGGCGAGATTGTTGAGCGCGTCGACCCCCATATTGGTCTTCTCCATCGCGGCACCGAAAAGCTGATCGAATATAAGACCTATCTGCAAGCCATGCCTTATTTTGATCGGCTGGACTATGTCGCGCCCATGAACCAAGAACATGCTTGGTGCTTGGCGATTGAGCGTTTGGCCGGGATTGAGGTGCCGCGCCGCGCCCAATTCATCCGTGTGATCTTCTCTGAAATTGGCCGCATCCTGTCTCATATCTTGAACGTCACTACCCAAGCCATGGACGTGGGCGCGCTGACCCCGCCCTTGTGGGGCTTTGAAGAGCGCGAAAAACTGATGGGCTTTTATGAGCGCGCTTCGGGTTCGCGCATGCATGCGGCCTATTTCCGCCCCGGCGGCGTCCACCAAGACCTGCCTGATGCTTTGGTGCGCGACATTTATGAGTGGTGCGACCCCTTCTTGAAGCTGTGCGATGATATCGAGACCTTGTTGACCGATAACCGCATTTTCAAACAGCGCAATGTCGATATTGGCGTGGTTGACCAAAAGACCATTCTCGACTGGGGCTTCTCGGGCGTGATGGTGCGTGGTTCGGGTATTCCTTGGGACTTGCGCCGCAGCCAGCCTTACGAAGTTTATTCAGAGCTCAAGTTCAAAGTGCCTGTTGGCAAGAATGGCGATTGCTATGATCGCTATTTGTGCCGGATGGATGAAATGCGTGAGAGCGCCAGCATCATCAAACAATGTATTGAGATGATGCCGAAAGGCCCAGTTCTGGCCGAAAACTCTAAAGTGACCCCGCCGCGTCGCGCCGATATGAAAGGCTCGATGGAGGCTTTGATCCATCACTTTAAGCTCTATACCGAAGGCTTCCATGTACCCGCAGGCGAAGTCTATGCGGCAGTTGAGGCACCCAAGGGTGAGTTTGGCGTCTATCTGGTTGCCGATGGTACCAATAAGCCATATCGCGCCAAGATCCGCGCCCCTGGCTTTGCCCATTTGGCCGCGATGAGCCATTTGAACAAAGGCCATATGCTGGCTGACGTGTCGGCCATCCTCGGCTCGCTCGACATCGTGTTTGGTGAGGTGGATCGCTAGATATGGCACAAGTTGAGCCAACTACATCAAAATGGCTTGCGACGTTTGACGACCTGACTGCCTTGCCGAAAGCGAGGCAGGCTGTGTTTGTCTATGTGTTGCTGTCAGGTATGGCGTTAGTCGGTGCGGTCGTACTTGTATTGTCGGGATACCGGCTGGCTTTGACTTATTGGCCGAGCTTGGACGCAGACCTGAGTTTCAATCTATTTGGTCTGGGCGTTAACGCTGATTTCGGTGGGCTGGTCACGACGGCCCTTTTCATTATGCTTTGGCTTCAGGCCATGCGTGTCGTCCGCAGGATTGCTGCTTGGGTTGGCGGCGAAACGAAGGAAGTATCATTATGAGCGCCATCATCGACGCAAACTATGCTGCCTATGCCGCCAATGACCTTGAAGGCGTGTTGGCCACTTTGGCCGATGACTATACCGTCTCGCCCTTTGGTGGTGCACCGTGGCTAACCAGTAAGGAAGGCGCGCGGAAGATGTATGCCCGCCATTTGGTCGATTATCCGATGGACCGCACCGATGTGCTGGGCCGGATGGACTTGGCCAATGTCACCATCAAGCGCGAACATTCAGAGCCGGGCGAGGGCTCCAAAGCCCCCAGCGCCGATGTGATGATGATTTATACCGTGCGCGATGGGTTGATCGCCCGGTGTGAGTCTATCAGTCGCCAAGGCGATGAAGCCGCCGCTGTTGCGGTCGTCGCCAAACAGCTTGAAGCCTATAATTGCCAAGATTTAGACGCCCATGTCGCCTGCTTTGCCGATGATGTGGTGATTGCCGACTTGAATGGCGCTGAAAACCTGCACGGCATCGCCGATTATCGCGCACGTTATCAAGGCGTTTTCGCCCAATATCCCAAAAACCATGCCGAGCTTGTGAACCGTTTGGCCTGTGGCAATGTGGTTGTTGATCATGAGCGCGTCCGTCGCAGCCCCGAGGGCGAACCCTTTGAAGTGCTGGCAATTTACACGGTGCGCGACGGCAAAATCGCGCGCGTGGATTTTGTGAAATGAAGGAGCTTTTGATCCTTTTTTTGCCGCCACTGATGGTGGGAACCATGTTTGCTGTGATTTGGCTGACCTTTATCCGGCCAAATCCGAAAGTTGTGGCACAAATGCCCGGTGGCCTAGAAAGGTTTAGGTTGGCGAACTTGACGTCGATGGTTGCGCTGCTATGGCCCGTGCTCGGTAATCTAATTCTGGCCTTGCTTGGCTTTGATTTGCCCGAATATGCCTATCTTGTCGCACTTGGCCTTAGTATGATCTCGTGGGTTGTGGTTAGTCGCTTTAGCCCGCTCCGGTCATTGCTGCATGATCTCGATAACGCACATTATGAAGCCGGACGTCTGCAGAGACTCAAAGATTTCAATTCAAGACGCTAGAGAAAGTTCTGCACCCATGGCCACACGTCGCCTCGCACCATTGGAAGTTCAGCTTAAGTCGCTTGGCGTCTTGGCTGCTATTTCCGTACGCGACGGCAAAATCGCTTGCATGGATTTTGTGATATGAGTGAATTTTTGCCCACCGCAATTTGGTATTTGGTGGCGATGCTGATTGTCGCCTTCTTCATTTTCGTGCCGGGCGTTGGCAAAGATTTCAAGCGATTGAAAGGGCATTTTCAGGGTGGTGACGCGGCCTTGCGCCGGGCATTGCATCTAAAAGGCTTAATCCCGCTCTTTGTGATGTTTTTCGCCTTTGTCGGCGTGGCTGCGGCAAACGAGTTCAGCAATTCCATCTGGTCTTGGGTTGTGGGATTCACATGCTTATTCTTGGCCGCCGGTGGGCTGGCACTTTTCTATGCAGGCCCGCTTCGCCTGCTTTTCGTCGAGCTTGAGGAAGCCGAAGCTCGCGCACGCGCAACTCCTAACCTCCACACGTCGCTTGAAGGCAGCAACTAATCATGGCCACACGTCGCCTCGCCCCCCCTGAAGTTCAGCCCAAGTCGTTTGACTGGTCGGCAGACAGTGCCGCCAAAGTCGCGTTCTGGCTTGGCAAATATCCAGAAGCCCGCAAGCAATCGGCGGTCATCCCGTTATTGTGGTTGGCGCAAAAGCAAGAAGGCTGGGTAAGTGAGCCTGCCTTGCGCAAGATCGCGGTCGACCTCGGTATGGCCTATATCCGCGTTTATGAAGTGGCGACCTTTTATACGATGTTCCACTTGGCCCCGGTCGGCAAACACCATTTGCAAGTGTGCGGTACCACGCCCTGCATGCTGCGTGGCTCTGGCGATTTGATCGAAGTCTGCAAGAAGCGCATCGGCAATCACCACCATGTCACCCCCGATGGCTTATTCTCGTGGGAAGAGATGGAATGCATGGGGGCCTGCGCCAATGCGCCCATCGTTGCCATCCATGATTATTATCATGAAGACCTGACGGCAGAGAGCTTTAGCGCCATCATCGACGATCTGGCCGCTGGCAAGGATGTCACCCCCGGTTCTGCCATTGGTCGTCTGACCAGTGCGCCAGATGGTGGCCCCAATGTCTTGAAGGATGAGAGCTTGTTTGACGGCAGCCTCGCCAAAAAGATCAAACTGCCAAACCTGCCCGAGAAGGCTTAAGGCACGGGCAGGGGGCGGGCTTTCCCATGAGTGTGGGTTCCAAACCGCCCTATCTGCGCCCGCAGGATGATCCAAATCGCGTCGGTATACCAATTACCAGTGATGCCGCCTTTTGGGCGTCTTTAATGCTGTCCTGGGTGGCCCAATCGCTGGACCAATTGCTCGATGTCGACAAATGGGCCGTCAATCTGATCGCGGTGGCGGGGATTGGCTTGATCGGCGTATCGATCTTTAAGGGCTTGGAACGGCCCTTGCCTACCGGCATGCGGCTGCCGCGGACACAGGCGTGGATCGTGCTGGCCATGATGATTGCCGTCACTGTTGCTTGGGCTTGGTTTGGCCTGATCTATACCCGCGATCTTCCAGCCCGCTTGGTTTATGGCGTGTGCGCGAGCCTGACAGCGTGGAGTGCGTTTGTGACCTATCGCGCTTTAGCGCCCAGCAGGGCTAAAGCGGACGATCTTTAAAAGCTCACCGGGCTTTAAGGGCCGCTCTGCACTCATACCATTGATCATCAAGAAGCGCTCGGTCTTGAAGTCGGGATAGGCCATGCGGGCAGATAGGCTTGCCACCGTATCGCCAGCGCGCACGGTCACAATCTCTAGCTCACGCGGGCGTAGGGCCGCAATCTCGGTGGCCGATAACTCGCGGAAGGTTTGGGTGATGGGGAAGGTGGGTTGTAGGCCGTCTGCGGGGCCCATCATCACGAAGTGAAAGGCCCGCCCGTTCAAATTATAGGCAATCACGCCGACATCGACAGGGCCAGAGCGGGTTTGCGCGCGCGCCAGTAAAGTGACTGTCGGCATGCCATTGGTCGTGCCAGGCGTTGCCAGTCCTAAAGTCGCAGGCGTCTGGCCTAGGGTCTCGCGCGCTTTGGCGATGGCATACGCATCCAGACCGCCAGATAAGGCGCTGCCACCTCCGAACCGGCCTTTGAGGCCATTTGGTCCTTCAATTTCAACAGCTTCTGTCGTGTTGTTAAGGGAAAACCCTTGCGGCACTTCAAAAGTGATCTTCATGCTGGGATGGGAAAACCGCCGCCCATCCACAAAGCCTTGTTCGGGATCATCGCCCACGCGCAGGCCCGCTAACGCCGTTAAATAAGGGCGGACGAGTTCGGGCGGCACATCGCGGCTGGCCTTGGCGGCACGGGCGGCGTTGGCGGTGCGCGCGACACGCTCTGACGTGATGGGGTGACTGCGCGCCCAAGTCGGCACATTGCGCGATTGGCGGTTATTCACTTTGGCGTTGAGTGCTTCTTGGGCGGCTAAAGCCGCCAACATGTCGGACGCCGCATAGAGATTATAGCCATTGGCTTGCAGATAGCGCACGCCATAATCGTCGGACTCATTTTCCTGCTTGCGCGAATAGCTGAGCGTATAGACTTGCGCCAATTGCCCGGCCGTTTGCATGATTTCGTCAGATTTGGTGGCAATCCCAAGGGCGATAGCCCCTAAAGTTGACAGGGTGGAAGCTTGGGTGCGCTTCAGCGAATGCTTGCCGACAATATGGCCGACTTCATGACCTAACACGCTGGCCAGCTCGTCTTCGGAATTCATAATCGCCATCAAGCCGCGCGTGATATAGATGTAGCAGCCTGGCACAGCAAAGGCGTTGACCACGTCTGAATTGATCACGGTAAAGGTGCATTGGTCTTTGAGCCCGGCGGTGGTCGCCACTTTTGCCCCAACACTTGAGACATAGGTGGCAAGCGGGCCGGTGATGGCCCCGCCAAATTGGGCGACGATTTGGGGATGTTGCCTGATGGCTTGGGCGCGCTCATTCGGCTTGATGATTTGGGCCGCAGCCGGGGTAGCGACATGTGCGGCAAAGACAGCTAACG
The DNA here is from genome assembly GCF_020253525.1 of Aquidulcibacter sp. GTDB lineage: Bacteria > Pseudomonadota > Alphaproteobacteria > Caulobacterales > Aquidulcibacteraceae > Aquidulcibacter. The sequence goes on along the minus strand of NZ_JADCBK010000024.1, from coordinate 30,328 downwards.
CTCCAAAAAGAACCCAATTCTTGCGCATCACATCTCTCCAGATTTGAGGCGCATGATGGCGGCATTAGTTTGATCTGGCTAATCAAATTCGCAGGCTAGGCAGGCCAGTTTAGGATGACTAGGCAGTAGCTTCCCTCCTGCAGTGCGAATGCGCTTTGGGCTGCAAATGTCGTTGGCAGGCTGGATGAAGCCCTATAGAAGCCTAGATACGACCTATCACGCTTAGCTGATCGAGTGTTCTATGATTGCCGATAAAGACCGTATCTTTCTGAACCTCTATGGCCGCCATGATTGGCGCTTGGAGGGGGCCAAACAGCGTGGCGCGTGGAATGCCACCAAGGATATGATTGACGCGGGGCGCGATTGGATCATTCAGCAAGTCAAAGACTCAGGCCTGCGTGGCCGGGGTGGCGCGGGCTTCCCGACGGGCCTCAAATGGTCCTTTATGCCCAAAGAAGTCAAAGATCGGCCGCATTATTTGGTCGTCAATGCAGACGAGTCGGAGCCTGGAACCTGTAAAGACCGCGACATGATGCGCCACGATCCGCATTTGCTGATCGAGGGCTGCTTGATCGCTTCCTTCGCCATGCAGGCGCATACGGCATATATCTATATTCGTGGCGAATATGTGCTGGAGCGTGAGCACTTAGAAGCCGCCATCAAAGAGGCCTATGAGGCCAAGCTGATCGGCAAGAATAACATTCATGGTTGGGACTTTGACCTTTATGTCCACCACGGGGCAGGGGCCTATATTTGCGGCGAAGAAACCGCACTTTTGGAAAGCTTGGAAGGCAAAAAGGGCCAGCCGCGCCTCAAGCCGCCGTTCCCAGCCAATGCGGGTCTCTATGGCTGCCCCACCACGGTCAATAATGTCGAATCTATCGCGGTGGTGCCAACCATTCTGCGCCGGGGTGCCCAGTGGTTTGCAGGCTTTGGCCGCCCGAATAATACCGGCACGAAAGTCTTCTGCGTCTCAGGCCATGTGAACAAGCCCTGCAATGTTGAAGATGCGATGTCGATCCCGCTCAAATATCTGTTGGAAGAGCATTGCGGCGGCGTGCGCGGCGGCTGGTCTAACCTGAAAGCCGTCATCCCCGGCGGCTCGTCGGTGCGCATGATTACCCAGGAAATGGCTGAAGATGCCTTGATGGACTTTGACAGCCTGTCGGCCCTGAAGTCGGGCCTTGGCACTGCGGGCGTGATCGTGATGGATAAGTCCACTGACCTTATCAAAGCCATCGCGCGGCTTGCTTATTTCTATAAGCACGAAAGCTGTGGCCAATGTACACCGTGCCGCGAAGGCACGGGTTGGATGTGGCGCGTACTTGAACGCATGGCCGTCGGCCAAGCCGAACACCGCGAAATTGACCTGTTGCTGGAAGTGGCTGGCCAAGTTGAGGGCCACACAATTTGTGCTTTGGGCGATGCCGCTGCATGGCCCGTCCAAGGCCTCATCTGGCGCTTCCGGGGCGAAATCGAAGAGCGCATCGACCGCTATCGCTTGGGCAAGCCCCATGTGATGGGGGCAGCTATCGCGGCGGAGTAGGGAGCAGGTGCTGGTTTCAATAATGATATCGGCATTGCGCGATCTCTAGCCGCTGATCGTCGCCTGTTCCCGTGACGCGATAGACAAGGCGATGTTCGCCGTCGATCCGCCTAGACCACCAGCCGCGCAATTCATTCTTGAGAGGTTCCGGCTTGCCGATGCCTTGAAAGGGCGATCGGCGACAGTGCTCGATCAATTTGGAGATCCGCGCCAACATGGAGGGATCGTGTTCCATCCAATGTTGTAATTGCGCCCAGCCTGTTGGTGTGAAGCCAACTTTCATTACAAACTAGGGTTTGCCCGCAACGCGAAACCCACCCTGCGCGCCCACTTCCACCACGAGGGTCTCGCCACGCTCTGCCTCAGCAATGCTTTTTAGCAACGACTTGCGATTAGCTTCTGTCCCCAACAGATAAGCGGTTTCTTGCATGCCGTTCCAATCGTCCAAGGACACAAGAACAGCCGGTTTGCCATCGCGTCGGCTAATGACGACAGGCATGTGATCGTCTGTTGCGCGATCCATCACGGCCTTAAGGTTTTGGCGGGCGTGAGAGTAGGTGACGACGTCAAGTGCTGAATTGGACATGCCACTTCTTTAGCATGCTACTTGTACAAGTTCAAGCTTGGTCCTTTATCGCCCATGGCCCAAGATGGTTACGGACCTCAACCCATCCGAGACTTGTGGGAGGCACCATGGAAAATTCGACGTCCACCCAAAATCGCATAGCTATCACGTCATTTTCACCCTTTGACGAATAGCTCAGTGCGTGAGCAAATCCTGACTTTAGGTGAGGATTTGAGGATGGGTTTGGAGCAGATCTGTCGGGACTGGCGATGGGCCAAGCGGGCCTTGGCGTTATGCGCTTTGGCGTTTACGGTGGGCTGCACCCTGCTAGTCGGACCATATCCTTCGTCGCGTGATTGGCCATTTGGGGCGGATGTAAGCGAAGTTACATTAGAGCTTCAGCCCGATGATTGGCTGCCTGCGCCCCCTCAAACCATCAAAATTGTGCGGACGAAGAATGGGGCTGAGTTTTACGCCTCGTCACCCAATGAGGACAGCTTTGGCGGCGCGTTGGCAATTAAATATCTGGGCTCAAATCCACGTGGTGACGTTTATGGCTATGCAATCCCGAAATCTGACCTCCCTGATGATATAAAGGGGCGCAAAACCAAGTCTGAACTGCGGATGGCACAGCGTGAAGCGGCCTCCGCATTTTTTGGCTCGGTCATCATTGCGAGGTCTCCAGACGGTGCCCGTGCGATGTCTTTGACTTTTGGTGGCCCCTTTTGCCCCGAAAACACGGTCGAGGCCTGCACCTATGACACCTCCGCCGCCGTTTGGGCTTTATTGGCCGCAAAGGTTCCTGAGATGACGTTCGAGGATGTGCCTATCTACACCATACGCTATTAGTCCCAGCACCCCACTCTCACCGCGTCTCCACCACCCGAAACACTTCGCCGGTGCTTGCATCCCGTACCAGATCAACCCGTTGGCCATCCCAATGATAGGCAAGATGGCGGCCTTGGGTGGGGTTAGAGGCGCAGTCTGGATAGAAGAGGCCCACACATTCCCCGCCGACATGACGGACACTGGGATAGACGATGCCATCAGACCCTGTAGCCCTCAGGCTCGCAGCCAAGGCTTGAGAGACCGCATAGGAATCGGGGTTAAGCGCATCTTGATGGCCCGTCGCGCCAGAGCGAAGATCGTGCAAGTCTGCATGAACCGCCAAGATCATTTCGCGAAACTGCGACGTCCAACCGGGGGCCTCCCCCGTGCGCGCCATGAAACGGGCATGATGATGGATGGTTTCAAATAGCGCCGTGTCGAACTGGGCCGCGACATAAAGCACGCCATAGCTGCCGTCACTAAAGCGGCTTGGCCGATCTGGGCTGATATGGGTGAAGGGGGCCATGAGATAGCTTGCCCCCGTGCCACCAACACGGCGTGCGGGCGGCACGAGATCAAGATTGCCAATCGAGGCCATCAAGCGAGGATTGGTCTTTTGCTCAGCAGAGATCAGTAAGGCCCAATCTTCAGGGTCGGCAATGTCCTCAAACAAATCAATGGGTGGAAAGCTCGAGCGGATAATCCGAACCGCTTTGGGCCAGTCTATGTGTGGGACCTCAATAGCTGCCACCCCACTCACCAGCCCGCCCGCTCTGCATCAAGATAGCGGCGCACGCGCATCAAATCCGTCAATTCCCCACCCAGCATGACATCCAGCGCCCGCGCACCGCCAAAGGCCGTATTGGCGGCTTTAATCCAGGCATAGCCGCGTGCAGGGTCTGTAAAGATGATGCGAAGCGCTTTGTGGATGCCCATGAGGTTTGAAAGCCGCGCCCGCCCATCGCGCGACAAGCGACCCGGCCCCTCTGCCTTCCAGCGGCGATAGGTCCGGACTGGCATATCGAGCAAAATGGCTGCCTGCTCGTCCGTTATGTCCCATTTGCCAAACAGATTGAGGGCCGCCCGAAACATGGCCGCACCCTCATCTTGGGTAATGGGTTCTGCCCGAAAGGCGGGGCCAGATGTGTCAATGCGTTCTAAAGCCAGCATGGGGTCTCCATTTGGCAAGATATATTACAAAGGCTGCCATTTGGCAACACAAATTAGCGCCCCTGCCGATATGGGCTTCGCCGCCGTTCCAAATTGATTTAAACAAAGATCACCCTCTCAAACCAAGGTGGAGGACAATCTGACCCATGAAGCAGCCCTGCCAAGCCTGTCTCATTTTACGTTTGATCCTCGCCATCTTGGCCCCCCTCTGCATGGCTGGCTGGATCGTTTTGGCGCTGGTTTATGAGCTTGCTGTATCTGGCTGGATTTTTGCTGGTTTTGGGGTGAGTTTGGCGGTGGCAATTTGGGTCGTAGCGTCGTATCTCGGCGGACGGCGGGTCAGCTTGGCTGAGTCTGTTTCAAACGATGGGGCGAGAAGATGACGAAAATCGTCGTCGATGGAACCGAAGTAGATGTGCCTGGCGAGTACACGCTGTTGCAAGCGTGCGAAGCCGCAGGGGCAGAAATTCCACGGTTCTGTTATCATGAGCGTTTAAGTGTGGCTGGCAATTGCCGCATGTGTTTGGTCGAAGTCAAAGGTGCGCCTAAACCTGTGGCGTCTTGCGCCCAACAGGTCAAAGACCAGCGCCCCGGCCCAAATGGTGAGCCACCCGTTGTTGTCACCAAGTCTTCGAAGGTAAAGGCCGCACGCGAAGGCGTGATGGAATTCCTGCTGATCAACCACCCGCTCGATTGCCCAATCTGCGACCAAGGCGGGGAATGCGACCTGCAAGACCAAGCCGTAGCCTTTGGCCGGGCTGGTTCGCGCTATGATGAGAATAAGCGCGCGGTTGAAGAAAAAAACATGGGCCCCTTGGTCAAAACGGTGATGACGCGCTGCATCCAATGCACACGCTGCGTCCGCTTTGCGACCGAAGTGGCGGGCGTGTCAGAGCTCGGGGCCATTGGCCGCGGCGAAGACATGGAAATCACCACCTATCTGGAACAATCCTTGACGAGCGAGCTATCGGCCAATGTGGTTGATCTCTGCCCCGTCGGTGCGCTGACCTCTAAGCCCTATGCCTTTAATGCGCGGCCTTGGGAGTTGAAGAAGACTGAGACCGTGGATATCATGGATGCAGTCGGCTCTAACATCCGGGTGGATGCGCGGGGCAATGATGTGCTGCGTGTGCTCCCGCGCCTGAATGAAGAGATTAATGAGGAATGGTTATCGGATAAGTCGCGTCACGCGGTCGATGGCCTGCGCCGTCAGCGTCTCGACAAGCCCTATCTCAAAACCAATGGCAAACTGGCCCCGGTCAGCTGGCCACAAGCTTTAGAGGCTTTGGCAGCCCGCCTTAAAGGTGATGCGGCAAGGATTGGCGCAATTGCGGGCGACTTAAGCGATGCGGAAGGCCTGAAAGCCGCCCTCGACTTGTTGCGCGGGCTAGGTGTCGCCAATACTGATTGCCGCCAAGATGGGGCAGCGATTGGCCTGTCGGGGCAACGCGGCGAATATCTTTTCAACACCACCATCATGGGCATTGAAGATGCCGATGCGTTGTTGATCATCGGCTCTAATCTGCGTCTGGAAGCCCCGTTGATCAATGCGCGCGTTCGCAAGACGTGGCTGCGCGGCACACTCGATCTCATCGGCGTTGTGGGCGAGGCCACCGACCTGACCTATGGGTATGAGCATGTCGGGGCAGGGCCAAAGACTTTGGCCGATTTAGCCAAGGGCAAGGGCGATTTCTTCAAGCGCTTTGCCAAGGCTGAGCGTCCGATGATCGTCCTCGGCATGGGCGCTTTGGCGCGTCCTGATGGCGCACAAATCCTGAAGCTTGCCGCTGAAATTGGTATGAAAGCCAAGATCGTGCGCGAAGGCTGGAATGGCTGGAACGTCGTCCATACCGCTGCTGGCCGCGTCGGTGCCCTCGATTTGGGCTTCTTGCCAGCAGAGCAGGGCCTCTCCACCGCGCAAATGTTGCAAGCAGGCGCGCTCGACACCTTGATCCTTTTGGGGGCCGATGAAGTCAAAGCGCCTCAAGGAACCTTTGTGGTTTATGTCGGAAGCCATGGTGACGCGGGTGCCCAACAGGCTGATCTGATCCTGCCAGCGGCGGCCTATACCGAAAAAAGTGCGACCTATGTCAACACCGAAGGCCGCGTACAACAGGCGCGCCGGGCAGTATTCCCCAAGGGCGATGCCCGCGAGGACTGGGCCATCTTCCGCGCAGTCTCAGCGTTGGTTGGCAAGACTTTGCCCTATGACAATCTCGACGCCCTGCGCGCCAAGCTGATGGCCGACTGCCCCAGCTTTGCCGGTCTCGACTTCGCACCAGGGGCCAGCACGCCTTTGGAATTGAAGCTATTGGGTGTGGCCGGCGATGTGGATGCAGCGCCTTTTGCCAGCCCGGTTGCAGACTTTTATCTGACCAATCCGATTGCCCGGTCCAGCCAAATCATGGCGGAATGCTCGGCAGCCAAGAAAGCAGCCTCTCAGGCTGCGATAGCAGCGGAGTAGGGCCCTATGCAGGATCTCGTTCGCGATTGGGGCCCTGTCTGGGGCGTGATTGGTGGGGCAGGCCAGATCTTGGCGATCATGGTCATGCTGTTATTGACCCTCGCCTTCATCCTGTTGTTTGACCGCAAGGTTTGGGCGGCTGTGATGATGCGCAAAGGGCCAAACGTGGTGGGCCCCTTCGGCCTCTTGCAAAGCTTTGCCGACTTCTTGAAATTTGTCGTCAAGGAAATCGTCATTCCAGCGGGTGCCAATAAGACCGTCTTTATCCTGGCCCCTCTGATCACCATTACCCTCGCCTTTGTTGCCTATGCGGTTGTGCCGTTTGCGCCGGGCTGGGTGATTTCCGACATGAATGTCGGGATTTTGTACCTGCTCGCCATGTCGTCCTTGGGTGTTTACGGCATCATCATGGGGGGCTGGGCCTCTAACTCTAAATATCCCTTCTTGGGCTCTTTGCGTTCTGCAGCCCAAATGGTGTCTTACGAGGTCTCGATCGGCTTTGTGCTGATCACCGTGCTTCTGGTGGTTGGAAGCCTCAATCTGACTGACATTGTCGACCATCAAAAGGCTGGCATTTGGGACTGGCACGCCTTTTCCTTCATTGGTGCGCTTATCAATCCTCAAGAAGGCGCAGGCTTAGTTGGAACCATCTATGGCTTTATCGTTGGCCTTGTGATGTTCATGATGCTGGGCATTTTCTTTGTGTCTGCTCTGGCTGAAACCAATCGCCCGCCCTTTGATTTGCCTGAAGCTGAATCTGAACTCGTGGCGGGTTATCAGGTCGAGTATAGCTCCACCCCCTATCTTTTGTTCATGATCGGGGAATATCTGGCCATTGTGCTGATGTGCGCGATGATTTCCATCCTGTTCTTGGGCGGCTGGAACGCGCCTTGGGGCCCGATTGAGAACCCTTGGGTCGGATTCTTGATCCTCTATATCAAGATTTGGCTCGTCTTCTTCATGTTCGCCATGGTGAAGGCGATTGTGCCTCGTTATCGCTATGACCAGCTGATGCGCATTGGCTGGAAAATCTTTCTGCCCACGACCTTGGTCGCCGTGGCAGTGGTAGGCGGCCATGTCGCTTATTTCGGGAGGTAGACCGCGATGTCCTCGCCTGGGCTTTTGACTTTGATTATGGTCGCCTTTTGGGCGATTTTGATCGTGGTCGTATTCGTCGTGACTGTCATTATTCTCTTGGATTTCTCCACGCTGTTGAAACTTAAAATCAAGCAAAACCAAGTGAAGTTGAATGCGATGATCAAGGATCAAAAATTATGAGCATTGCCCAAGCACTCAAAGGCGCTTTGATGCTCGACTTTGCAGGGGCTTTCGGCCTTGCGATGAAGAAATTCTTTGAGCCGAAATTCACCATCAATTACCCGTTTGAAAAGGGCCATATCAGCCCGCGTTTCCGGGGCGAGCATGCGTTGCGGCGCTATGCCAATGGCGAAGAGCGCTGCATTGCGTGTAAATTGTGCGAAGCCATCTGTCCCGCACAAGCCATTACGATTGAGGCAGAGCCGCGCGAAGACGGCTCACGCCGCACCACGCGCTATGACATCGACATGACCAAATGCATCTATTGCGGCTTCTGCCAAGAAGCCTGCCCGGTGGATGCCATCGTGGAAGGTCCGAATTTCGAGTTTGCTACCGAGACGCGGGAAGAATTGTTCTATGACAAGGACAAGCTTCTGGCCAATGGCGACCGGTGGGAGCGCGAAATCGCGAAGAATCTAGAGTTGGATGCGGCTTATCGTTAAGCCGTAGGCTGGGGCATTTTTGTAAAGCGCGTTTCTGCTCAACCATAGGGCAGGGCGCAGAGGGGAAGAGAGTAGCGATGATTGCGGTCGCCGCCTTTTACATTTTGAGTGCGATTGCGATTGCCTCGGCCTTTATGGTCGTGGTGGCCCGCAACCCTGTGCACTCGGTCTTGTTTCTGATCCTGACCTTCTTCACATCAGCGGGCCTGTTCGTGTTGCTGGGGGCAGAATTCCTCGCCATGCTTTTGATCGTCGTCTATGTCGGCGCGGTCGCGGTTTTGTTCCTGTTCGTCGTCATGATGCTCGACATCGACTTTGCCGAATTGAAGGCAGGCTTTTTCACCTATCTGCCATTTGGCGGATTGATCGCGCTGATCTTGTTTGGCCAGTTTGTCATGGTCGGTGGGGCTTGGATTGAAAAGTCCGTATCCGCAGAAGCCATTGCCGCGCCAACACCGGCAGCGGCGGCGGTGACCAATGCCGAAGCCATCGGGCGCATCCTTTATACCGATTACATCTTCTTGTTCCAATCGGCTGGTATCATTCTGTTTATTGCCATGGTGGGGGCGATTGCGCTGACGCTGCGCCATCGCGACGGCATCCGCCGCCAGAATGTCACCGCCCAAGTTGGCCGCACCCGCGCGGGCGGCGTTGAAATGACTGACCCGAAGCCGGGCGAAGGAGTGGTACTTTGATCGGCCTATCCCATTATCTGGCGGTTGCCGCCGCGCTGTTCACCATTGGCGTGTTCGGCATCTTCGTGAACCGCAAGAATGTCATCGTCATTCTGATGTCGGTAGAGCTTATTCTTCTTGCTGTGAACATCAATCTGGTGGCCTTCTCGTCTTTCTTGGGCGATTTGGTTGGCCAAGTTTTTGCGATGTTCGTGCTGACCGTTGCGGCCGCTGAGGCCGCCGTCGGTCTTGCCATTCTGGTCGTCTATTTCCGAAACCGCGGCAATATTGCGGTTGAAGATCTCAATCTGATGAAGGGCTAACGCGTGTCTGCTGAACCTCACGCCACGACAGGCCTTGCCGAAACGCTTGCGATCATTGTCGTGTTCGCACCCCTTTTGGGGGCCATCATTTGCGGGCTCTTTAATCGCTTCATTGGCGAGAAAGTGGCGATGTTTGTCGCCACCGCTTTATTGTTTGTCGCCGCAGCCTGCGCCGGAACCATCTTCATCGGCCATTGGCAGCACAGCCTGCATTTGCCGGCAGAACCCATTCGCATCGCGACTTGGATTCATGTGGGGGACTTGAAAAGCACCTGGTCCATCCGTTTGGACGCCATCAGTGCAGTGATGATGATTGTGGTTACGGGCGTATCGTCCTTGGTGCACCTCTATAGCTGGGGCTATATGGCCGAAGACCCGCACAAGCCGCGCTTCTTTGCCTATTTGTCGCTCTTCACCTTTGCCATGTTGTCGCTCGTTACGGCGGCAGACTTCATGCAACTCTTCTTCGGCTGGGAAGGGGTGGGCCTTGCCTCCTACCTCTTGATCGGCTTCTGGTATCACAAGCGCTCAGCCAATGACGCCCAGATCAAGGCCTTTGTGGTCAATCGGGTTGGCGACTTTGGCTTTGCCTTGGGCATTATGGCGGTCTTCTTTGTATTCGGCTCGATTGAGTTCAAGGAAGTCTTTGCCCTCGTGCCTGAAAAGGTTGGCGTGATGCTGAAATGGGGCAGCTATCAACTGCCCGCCATCGAAATCATCGCCTTCTTGCTGTTCATCGGTGCGATGGGCAAATCGGCGCAATTCTTCCTGCACACGTGGTTGCCTGACGCGATGGAAGGCCCAACCCCTGTGTCGGCTTTGATCCACGCCGCGACCATGGTGACGGCTGGCGTTGTGCTCGTCTGCCTGTGCTCGCCCATTTATGAAGCGGCACCCATGACGGCGGGCTTTATCACCATCATCGGGGCGGTGACGGCCTTGTTTGCGGCAACGGTTGGCCTTGCGCAAAACGACATTAAGCGCGTGATTGCTTATTCCACCTGCTCGCAATTGGGCTTTATGTTCTTTGCCGCAGGCATTGGGGCCTATCAGGCAGCCATGTTCCATTTGTTCACCCACGCCTTCTTCAAGGCCTTGTTGTTCTTGGGCGCAGGCAGCGTGATCCATGGCATGCATCACGAACAAGACATGCGCAAAATGGGCGATGTGGCCAAGCATATGAAGATCACTTTCGTGATCATGATTATCGGCACCTTGGCCATTACGGGCGTGGGTATCCCCCACACACCCTTTGGCTTTGCGGGCTTCTTCTCCAAAGATGCCATTATCGAAACCACCTATGCGGCGGGCATGACGGGCAATACGTCGGCTCAATTGGCTTTCTGGATGGCTTTGCTGGCGGCAACCCTCACCAGCTTCTACTCTTGGCGCTTGGCCTTTATGACCTTCCATGGCACGCCCAAGTGGAAAGCCGATGGCGATCATGGCCATCATGATGATCATAGCCATAGCGATGCCGCCCATGCCCATGGCCTTCCAGCCGTGGCCCATGTTGGCGACGTGGCCACCGATGCCGCTGGCAGCCATGACGACGACCATGGCCATCATGCGTGGCATGGCCCACATGAAAGCCCGCTGGTGATGTTGATCCCGCTGGTGCTTCTGGCCTTTGGTGCGGTGTTTGCCGGCTCGATCTTCTATGATGCCTTTGTTGGCCATCATGCCAAGGAATTCTGGGGTAGCTCTATCTATACCGCGCCAGACAATACGGTCTTGAAGGATAAATATTCCATTCCAGGCTGGGTCTTCTATGCGCCTTTGGTGGTGATGGTGATCGGCCTTGCGGCAGCCCTTTACTTCTATTTGTTCAATGAGGGCCTCGGCAAAAAGATTGCCGACCGCAAGGGCATGGCGCACGCCTTCTTGGAGAACAAATGGTATTTCGACGAACTCTATGAGATCGTCTTTGTGAAGGGTGCCCGCGCGCTGGGCGACTTCTTCTGGAAAATCGGTGACGGCAAGCTGATCGACGGGCTTGGGCCCAATGGTATTGCCGCCGCTTTGAACTTTGGTTCGAAGAAAGCCGTGAAAATCCAGTCGGGCTATGTCTATCACTATGCCTTTTTGATGCTGATCGCGGCGGTCGCGCTTGGCGCTTTTGTTCTATTCCGGGGTGCCTGAGGCTATCATGGACACGCTGCCCATCCTCTCGATCCTCACCTGGCTGCCCGCTATCGCGGCCGTCCTGATTCTGCTCTTGCCGCAAATCATCAAGAGCCCTGAGGCCGCGCGCGCCAATGCGGCGCGCTGGATTGCCTTAATTGCCACCCTCATCGTCTTTGGTCTCGCGCTGTGGATGACCTTGGCCTTTGATGAAACCAATCCCGGCTATCAATTTGTCGAGCGGGCCGATTGGTATGGCATGATCCAATATCATTTGGGCATTGATGGCATTTCGGTGCTTTTGATCCTGTTGACGGCCTTCCTGATGCCGCTGTGTATCTTGGCCAGCTGGACCTCGATTGAGAAGCGCGTCGTCGAATATATGGCGGCCTTCTTGATCTTGCAGACTTTGATGATTGGCGTGTTTTGCGCGCTCGACATCGTGCTCTTCTATATTTTCTTCGAAGCGGGCCTTATTCCGATGTATCTCATCATCGGGATTTGGGGCGGTAAGAACCGCGTTTATGCGGCCTATAAATTCTTCCTCTACACGCTTTTGGGCTCGCTTTTCCTTCTGATCGCAATTGCGTGGATGGCGATCACCGCCAAAACGACCTCTATCCCTGATCTGCAAGCCTTTGAGTTTGCCAAGGATGCGCAAACTTGGTTGTGGCTGGCTTTCTTTGCCTCTTTCGCGGTGAAGATGCCGATGTGGCCAGTCCACACCTGGTTGCCAGACGCGCACGTGGAAGCGCCGACGGCAGGCTCTGTCATTCTGGCGGGGGTCTTGTTGAAGATGGGCGGCTATGGCTTCCTGCGCTTCTCCTTGCCCATGTTCCCAGAGGCCTCCAACGACTTTGCCCCCTTTATCTTTGCGTTGTCGGGCATTGCGATTGTCTATACCTCGCTGGTTGCCTTCCGTCAGACCGACATCAAAAAGCTGATTGCTTATTCCTCGGTCGCCCACATGGGCTTTGTCACCATGGGGATTTTCTCGGGTAATGAGCAGGGTATCCAAGGGGCCATGTTCCAAATGCTCAGCCACGGGGTGATTTCGGGCGCCTTGTTCCTGTGTGTCGGCGTGATTTATGACCGCATGCACACCCGCGAGATCGCCCAATATGGCGGCCTTGTGAACCGCATGCCGATTTATGCGGCTGTCTTCCTGCTCTTCACAATGGGCAATGTCGGCTTGCCGGGTACTTCCGGCTTTGTTGGCGAAATCCTGACCATGCAGGGGGCTTTCAATGTGGACCCCGTGACAGCCATGGTGGCCGCCAGCGGCGTGATCTTGTCGGCAGCCTATATGTTGACGCTCTATCGCAAGGTGATTTTTGGTGTGATCGTCAATCCGGCGCTCAACACCATCACCGATATGAATGCGCGCGAGATCTTGATCTTCGTGCCTTTGATCGCAGCAGCCCTCTATCTGGGCTTCCAGCCCAATATCATCTTTGACCAGACGGCGACTTCTGCCGTTGCGCTCGTGGACGCCTTCCACGCCAACTTCAAGTGACCGGTGCGGTAATGGCCATCAACCAAACCATGACAGCAGAGCTCTTCTTCCAGCAGGTGCCCTATATCCTGCCAGAGATTACCCTTGCAGCAGGGGCTTTGATCATCATGTTGATCGGGGCCTTTATGGGCGACAAGGGCGCACGCTTGGTGACGTGGCTGTGTGTTGCAACCATCCTCGCCGCAGGCTCGATTGCGGTTTTACATATGCCGCCCGAACAAGTGGTGGTCTTCTCGGGCTCTTATGCCGCAGACGGCTTTTCGGCCTATGCCAAGCTAATCATCGCCTTGACCGCCAGTAGCGCGCTTTTGCTCTCCATCGACTTTTTGGCCGAGAAAAAGCTTGATAAGCCAGAGTTTCCTGTGTTGGCCCTATTGGCAACCTTGGGCATGTTCATCATGGTCTCTGCCCATGATTTGATCGCGCTTTATGTGGGCGTAGAGATGCAATCGCTGGCGCTTTATGTGCTTGCAGCCTATGCGCGCGATGACGCAAAAAGCTCTGAAGCGGGCCTCAAATATTTCGTGCTGGGTGCCTTGTCGTCGGGCCTTTTGCTCTACGGCTGCTCGCTTGTTTATGGCTTCACCGGTTCGGTCAATTTCGATGTGATCGCCGCACAAGTGGCAGGCGAACGCTCCATCGGCGTCGTATTTGGCTTGGTGTTCATCTTGTGCGGGCTGGCGTTTAAGATGTCGGCAGCCCCCTTCCATATGTGGACGCCCGATGTCTATGAAGGCTCGCCCACGGTATCGACCGCCTTCTTTGCCTCTGCGCCCAAGGTTGCAGCCTCTGTGCTGTTTGCCCGGGTCTGCTTTGAAGCTTTCGGGCCCTTGCAAAAGGATTGGCTGGGCATTGTAATCATTATGGCTGTCCTTTCGATGGCGATTGGCGCTTTGTTTGCGCTGCAGCAGACCAATATCAAGCGCCTGCTGGCCTATTCCTCGATCGCCAATATGGGCTATGCGTTGGTAGCCATTGCGTGCGGACCGGAATTTGGCCCCAAAGCCCTTTTGGTCTTTGTTTCCATCTATGCCATCACTTCGGTTGGCTTGTTCGGGGTGGTGCTATCTTTGCGCAATGCAGAAGGCGAACGGGTAGAGACCATTTCGGCCCTGTCAGGCCTATCGCGCTCCAACCCGCTCTTGGCATCGGCTTTGACCATGCTGCTCTTCTCCGTCATGGGCATCCCGCCATTGGCAGGCTTCTTCGGGAAGTGGGAAGTCATTCTGGCGACCAGTTCCTCTGGCTTATTGCCACTGGCCATCGTGCTGATCTTGGCCTCTGTGGTCTCGGCCTTCTATTATCTGCGCATCATCAAGACGGTTTGGTTTGACGAACCACGTATCGCCATGGTGCCGGTGGGGGCTTCCACTACGCTTACCCTGACCGGGGCAACCTTTGTGTTGGCGGCCTTGACCTTGGTGATTGGCCTTGTCGGTTCTGCAGCAAGCATTGCTGGGGCTGGCTTCCATTGAAGCCAGGCCTAGAAGGCGGGCGGGGCGACGTCCGGCTTTATGACACGATTGATTCCACCAATGACGAAGCGCGCCGCCTCAGCGAAGGTGGTGAGACCGGTCCTTTGTGGGTGCGTGCGCTGGAGCAAACACAGGGCAGGGGCAGGCGGGGCCGCACCTGGCTAGGAGAACCCGGAAATCTGTTCACAACAGGCCTCTTCACCTTAACCTGCGGACCCGCTGAAGCCGCCAATCTGTCCTTCGTTGCCGCCTTGGCCGTGGCCGAAGCGATCGACCCCTTTGTGCCCCCACATGCTGTTAGCTTGAAGTGGCCGAACGATGTTCTGATCGAAGGCAAAAAGACCAGCGGCATTTTGTTAGAAAGCTGGCAGGGGCCGCATGGCTTTCACTTGGCAATTGGCATCGGGGTGAATGTGCGCACCAGCCCCGATGGGATCGATCAACCCATTACCTGTGTTGCGGATCATAGGCGCACTGGCCAAAGCCCTGTCAGCGCAGAAATCCTATTTGAGGGTTTGCGGGCGCGCTTTCACGACTGGTTCGACCTTTGGGCTCAACAAGGCTTTGCGCCAATTGCCAAGGCGTGGCTGGCACGTGCCTCGGGGCTGGGTCAGCCGATGATTGTGCGTTTGCCGCATGAGACGTTGGAGGGTCGTTTTCATGGGCTGGCTGTGAGTGGCGCGCTGCAATTAGAACAAGCCGATGGCACGATTGTGGATGTCACAGCGGGCGATGTATTTTTTGGCTAAGCTCGCCTGCATCTGTGGCACTGGCGCAGCCCCCACCGGACAGGCTAAAGAGAGCACGAAAATGGTAACCCACGTGGGCCGGGCCCCGTATCACAGACAGACCTAGGGGGATGCATGCTGCTGGCCATTGATGTTGGGAACACCAATTCGAAATTCGCGGTTCATGATGGTACCAAATGGCGCGGCACGTGGCGCGCGGCCAGTAATTCGTCACGCACGGCGGACGAATATGCCGTTTGGCTGGATGCCGCCATGCGCTTTGCGGGCTTGTCTATCAACGACCTCAATCATTGCGTCATCTCAACAGTGGTGCCGCAAGCCTTGTTTCACTTACGCAACTTGTCGCGTCGCTATGTAGGCGCAGAGCCTTGGGTGGTGGGGGAAAATGCCGAGCTAGGCATTGATGTGCGCATCCCAAAACCATCGGAAGCGGGGGCAGACCGCCTCGTCAATGCCATTGGCTCTTTCATCCAATATGGCGGTCCTTCCATTGTGATTGACAGCGGCACGGCGACCACATTTGACATCGTAGGCCCAGATGGCGCATTTGAGGGTGGTGTGATTTCGCCCGGGATCAACCTTTCCCTTCAGGCGCTGCACACAGCCGCGGCGCGTTTGCCGCGCATTGAAATTCGCAAGCCAGACAAAGTTATCGGGACCGACACGGTCGGTGCGATGCAGTCTGGCGTTTTTTGGGGCTATATAGAGCTGATTGATGGTCTGATTGGCCGGATCAAGGCCGAGTATGGTGTCCCCATGAAAGTGATCGCAACCGGGGGTGTCGCCTCTTTGTTTGAAGGCGCATCGACCCATATTGATCATTATGATCAAGACCTGACCACGGTCGGGCTATTGGAAATCTTTGAACGCAATGGCGGTAGGTCCGCCAATCGGAACCCAACGTGACAAAAACAAAAAATAAAACAGATGAACTCGTCTTTCTCCCCCTTGGTGGCTCTAATGAAATCGGCATGAACCTCAACGCTTACGGCTTCGGGCCGGAAGGCGATAAAAAGTGGATTGTGGTTGATGTCGGTGTCACCTTTGCCGGCGAGGAAGGCATTCCGGGCGTGGATTTGATCCTGCCTGACCCAGAATTTCTAGAGACCAATAAGGACGATATTCTCGCCATCATCCTGACCCATGCCCATGAGGATCATATTGGCGCGATGGGCTGGTTGTGGCCACGTATCCCGGCACCTGTCTATGCCACGCCGTTTACCGCCCATCTCTTGCGCGACAAGCTGCGCGAACGCGGGATTGAGCGCAAAGTCCCGCTTCATGAAGTGCCCTTGAAGCACCGCTTCCAAATCGGGCCGTTCGACATTGAATATGTGACACTGACCCACTCGATTGCAGAGCCCAATGGGCTTGCCATCCACACGCCCTTGGGCACGGTGATGCATACGGGGGATTGGAAGATCGACATCGATCCTTTGATCGGCGAGCAGACCGATAGCGCCCGCATTCGCCAGATTGGCGATGATGGCGTGCTGGCTATGATTTGTGACAGCACAAATGTGTTTTCCGAAGGCGAAGCAGGCTCTGAAGCTGGCGTGCGCCAAGGCCTGTTTGAAGCTATTGCCGAACAAAAGGGCAAAGTGGCTGTAGCGTGCTTTGCCTCGAATGTGGCGCGCATTTTATCGACGGTGGAGGCTGCAACTGCAGCAGGCCGCTCAGTCTCGCTGATTGGCCGTTCGATGTTGCGCATCACGGGGGCCGCCAAAGCGGTTGGCCTGTTGAAAGATGCCACCTTTATTGAGCCTGAAATGGCCCGCCATTTGCCAGACGACAAAGTGCTCTATCTGTGCACCGGCAGTCAGGGTGAGCCGCGCGCCGCTTTGGCCCGCATCGCCGAAGGCAACCACCCCTTTGTAACCCTTGGACGGGGCGATACCTGCCTGTTCTCTAGCCGCGAAATTCCAGGCAATGAGCGGGCAATTTTAGAACTGCAAAACAAGCTCGCCATGCGTGGCGTCAATATCATCACGGGCAAAGATCGCCATATTCACGTCTCGGGCCATCCGTGCCGCGATGAATTGCGCGCCATGTATGAGATGGTGCGCCCACAAATCGCCATTCCAACCCATGGTGAACAGCGCCATTTGATGGAGCACGCCAAATTTGCGTTGAGCCTGCAAGTGCCCGAGGCCTTGGCCGTCAAAAATGGCGATATGATCCGCTTGGCCCCGGGCCCTGCAGCGGTCATTGATGAAGTGCCCAATGGCCGGTTGTTGGTCGATGGCGACGCCATCATCGCTTCCGATAGCGAGACGATCCGTGACCGTATTCGTTTGGGAGAGCATGGCTATGTGATGGTCTCCATCGCCATTGACGCCAAGGGCCGCATCAAAGCAGGCCCTGATGTGCGCGCACGTGGGCTATCTGAACGTAATGGCAGCCCCGCCGAAGGCCGGCTGGAGCAATTGGCCGATGCCGCAGAAGAGGCCTTTAATCGCCTTAAGCCAGATCAACGTATGGATGAAGAAACCGCCGAAGGCTTTGTCATGCGCGCCGTCCGTAAAGCCTGCGACCGCATCTTCAACAAGCGACCCATTGTCGATGTGGTGGTGATGACGATTTAGGGGTGGGTTGGCTCGTTTTTGGAGTTGGGCGCGTGCCTAAAAAGGCAAAGCCCCGCACATGCGGGGCTTTGCAGACACTCTGGACGGTTTGCGATCTCCACCCAAAGCGGCCAACCGAAGTTGGACTTAATTGTCAGCGCAACGGTGTCGGTGCATCTGACGACCTAAGATTGTTACAATTGTTTATGCTAAAAGTCAACTTAGATGCCAAGGCCAGATCTGACGCAGCTGCGGACTTTTTCAAATGTCTCCGCGTCTAAAACGCGTACGTCATAGATGCGTTGCCCATTATCCCAACCTGAAAACAAAAGACGCAATCGATGAAAGGCAACCGTTAGGACCACGTCGCCTTTTAGCCACATAACAGGTGAATTGTATGGGGCAGGAAGTAATGGTTCAAAGCCGATCTGCAAATGATGCGCCAAGACGGGACGCGGCGGCGATGTGCTCAGCGGTACGATCGTGCAAAGCATCTGCCGATTTCGAATAGGTGGACTCAATACGATTGCTGGCCGCCTCTTTACCATTTCCGGTGGCCGAAAGCCCTCGGATAGGTCAACCCTTAGAACGGTTCCTGGCGCTGGATGAGAGGCAAGGGGCAAGAATAGGCTCCATTCACCCTACACTATGCCGCAGTGCCGTTCAAAATTCAATCATAGATTTAAAGATAACTCTAGATATTTAAGAGTCTGGTTGACTGGAATGCTACTCGGAACTGTGCCGGGCGATTAATCCAAATGCTTGCGTCCTGGGTGAGTTGAAAAGCGAACTTTGGGTCCCAAGCCCAAGGGCAATATCAAAATTGACGGGGACTTGAATGCAAGCAAAGCTATGCATTCAAGTCTTCCACATTTTTGTCCCCGAAGACCTGAAATTCTAAGGTGTGCCCAAGAATGTCATGGCGGCCACGACATAGCCTTCCACACTCGACTTGACCGAGGCTTCGGGCTCAATCCGGAACAAGGGGGAGTGATGGGGTGGGGCTTGGCTCATGTCATCGGTGATGCTGCCGCCCACATTGAAGAACACGCTTTTGATCCCGCCCCATTCCGGCGCGCCATAATAGGCAAAGTCTTCTGCCCCCATGCCGGTGCGGGGAATTTTGGACATACGGTCAGGGCCAAAAGCTGCTTCCAAACTGTTGCGCAGCTTGGTGGCCGTGTCTGGATCATTCAGATTAGGTGGGGCTTTTTCTGCCAGATTGGTTACGATGGGCATACGGTCTTCCGGCACGCCATAGGTGCGGGCCACCCCATCTGAAATCCGCTTGATCCCATCAAGCAGTTTTGCCCGCACTTCAGGCGTATCGGCCCGCACGGTCAGTTCCAAGCGCGCTTCTTCCGGGATGATGTTGCGCTTTGAGCCAGCATGCACCACGCCCACCGTCACAATGCCAGGCTCTAGGGGCGAGATATTGCGGCTTACCAAAGTCTGCAAGGCCATCACAAGGTTCGAGGCCACAACAATTGGATCAACCGTCTGTTGGGGCGAGGCGCCATGGCCGCCGACCCCGCGCACGATAATATTGACGCCGTCAGAACTGGAATTGGCGACCCGGTTTTCCACTTTGAATTTGCCGCGCTCAAGGCCGCTGGCAATATGGAGCCCCAGCGCGATGTCTGGCTTTGGGAAACGGGTATAGAGGCCATCTTGCAGCATGGCCAAGGCCCCACCCAAACGCTCTTCAGCGGGTTGGAAGACCAGCACAATCGTGCCACGCCATTGGCTTTTGCGCGCCATGAGTTGCCGTGCTGCCCCGATCAAAGCGGCAACGTGAACATCATGGCCACAGGCATGCATAACAGGCATTTCAACCCCGTCAGCATCGATTTGGCGCACTTTGGATTCATAAGGAAGGCCATTGCGTTCAAGGATGGGCAGGCCGTCCATATCGGCGCGCAGCATGATGGTTGGGCCAGCACCATTACGGATCACACCGACAATTCCGGTGCCGCCGACTTTCTCGGTGATCTCAATACCGCCAATGGCGCGAAGCTCGCGCGCGACCACGCCTGCGGTGCGGGTCTCGCGGAAGGAAAGCTCTGGATTGGCGTGCAAGTCTTCCCACAAGGCTTTGAGAGAGCTTGAATAATCAGCAGCCACACTGGCGCTTAACTCCGACACCTTAAGGTTCTGCACGGGCGCAGATGGTTTGGGTGCGGCAGCGCCCAAGATCATCAGGGCGGCTATCGTGGCTAAAGTGGTTGTTCGTGTCATAAACATCGCTCCAAGTGCAGTCCATCAATCACAGTTTCGTGAAGCTACGGGCCGCTGATGCACTTGTCTATTCAAAAGTGAAGCCTACCTGTCGGCTAAGATTGACGTAGTCGCCTAAAGCCATGATGGAAGCGGGCCACTTGCACAGGAAGCGCATCATGAAACTGGGTCGTCTCAATCACGTCGGCATTGCCGTTCCGTCTATCGCTGCTGCCTTAGAAAATTATAAGGCGCTTTATGGGGTCACCGATGCCGATATCACGCCCATGCGCGATATGCTCGAACAGGGCGTGAAAGTGGCCTTTGTCGATATTCCCAATAGCCAGCTGGAATTGATTGAGCCTTTGGGTGAGGCCTCCCCCATCCATAAGTTCCTTGAAAAGAACCCCAATGGTGGCCAGCATCATGTGTGCTTTGAAGTTCCCGAGATTTACGCCGCCTGCGACGCGATGAAGGCCAAAGGGGCCACGATTCTGGGCGAGCCTCGCATCGGGGCTCACGGCACTTTGATTATCTTCGTGCACCCAAAAAATTCTAATGGCGTTCTGATCGAATTAATGGAAACGCCGAAAGGGGCCCACTAGATGGATTGGTTTACGGGGATCGCAATCTTCCTCACCATGTGGTGGGTCATCCTCTTTTGTGTCTTGCCGATTGGCGTGCGCAGCCAGGAAGAAAGCGGGGAAGTGGTTGCGGGCACAGACCCCGGTGCCCCCGTTATTGCCAACATTAAGCAGAAGCTCGTGTGGACGACGGCAATCACGTCCATCGTGTGGACAGCTTTCGCCCTGCTTTTGATGTCTGGATGGGTCTCTTTGGAGCATCCGCTCGGCCGTTTGATGGGGTGAGGGGGCCTTATCGTCCTTAAAATCCAGTCAATTTCGCCTTCGAGCCCAAAAAGAGAGCAGGGTTTGCCCCACATTTAGCCGCATCATGGGCAATGGCATGTTTTTTTGGCAATTGGGCAGCCCCTTTGTTGCACCTGCGAGGCGGAAAGGCGATTGTGCACTTGCGAGACGGGCCTGTCGCCCCCTCGTAAATGCCTGATGGCGTTTCCTCCCAGAACCTTTGCGCCGCGCCTGACTCGTTCAAGCGCGGCCTTTTTTCATTTGGGGGGTCGCATGTCTCGTTTAGCATGCGCCGGTTGAAAGCCCATATTTACCCGTTGAGGCTATATCGGTTCCAAATTCTAGGATTTGGGCTAACCTTTTATGAGCAAGCATATTTTGGAAATTGGTACCGATGGGGCGGCCATTTGCGCCTATGATCCGTCGATTTTGCCGGATGATTTTGACCACAAGTATGGTGGGGACAGAGTAGATTTGATCGCGGAATTGGCAGGCGATGGCCGCGCTTGGCAGGATGAGACCGGTGGCGATGGCACGTATGTCGTTCATGTCTATGTCAATGAAGCGCCCATTCTTGAGCCCTATGTCCAAGAGAGAGTCATCGAGCAGTCCGACTTCATCCGCTTTACCTGCCCCAGTGGCACCTTGGTGGTCTGTGGCGCGGAATATGTGATCAAGGACCTCGGCATAGATGACCCAGGCACCCAAGACCCTAAAGAAGTGGCGGAAAGGGATACTCAAATCCTAAACATTCCGCCCGGCGACTATCGCTTAAAGGTCCAGCGGGTCGATATGGATGGGGCGCGTGAAACACGCAAAATCAAGCCGATCTGGCAAACCCATGCGTCAAGTGCTGCGATCATTGGCATGCTGCTTCTGGGGTTTCTAGCCATCATCTTCCTTGGTTCAGCCATTTGGTGGTCCCTGACGTACCTCTATCGATGGGCCACCGATTTCTTGCCGTGCCCCTGCCAACGCACCCCGATGGAGATTTTAGGTCAAGTGGGGAAAGCGGCGGCCTGCGGTGGTGGCGCGTGGCTTGCTCTCCAAGCCAATAAGGCCATCCTCAATACCCCCACAGCAATCGCCCATTCCGCGCTCGTCCGCGAGGCTGAACTGGCTATGCCGGACTATGTTTTGGAGTTGCAGGGGGTGTAGGGCGGCTCACAAGCTTCTATTCTTAGAAGGCCTTTGCCGCAGGCTGTGCCTTGGCCAAGACCTACTTCGAGTTTGAGCGCGCAAGATGGGGTGTCAAGAGGCGCGCTTCGCGCGTCGGCGAAGCCGATTTCACCCCTTGACGCCCCAGCTTGCGCAGAAACAATTGTCGGGTGGCTTCAAGGCAAGCGAAGTGCGGCCTTGAACCATTCCAAGTTAGCTGCTGAGTGGGCATTCGCGGACAAATGCGCTCTAGTGATCCCTCTGGTCCACCAAACCGCTTACGAAGTTGTTTGTGCGATCTCTGGGCAGTCAAGTGCGCAGCTTTGCGGCGTCGCGACGCGATCCGTTTTCAAAGAAAACGGACACTGGACGACCCAGATGTCGCGCGCATCCTTGATCATCTATTTTGGTGCAACAAAGTTGTCACCAAAATAGGTCCAGAGGGAAACGTTCACCACCCGCCACCCACCACCCGCAGCGCTGGCTAATTGCCTCCGCGCGCGGCACAGACTATGGCAGAGCGTCCAAGAGAAGGTGATCGCCATGCGCATGTCGCGCTATTTCCTGCCTGTTACAAAAGAAACCCCAGCCAATGCCGAAATCGTGTCGCACAAGCTGATGCTGCGCACCGGCATGATCAAGCAACATTCCGCCGGCATTTATTCCTGGCTGCCTTTGGGCTTGAAGGTCTTGCAAAAGATCGAGGCCATTGTGCGTGAAGAGCAAAACCGCTCTGGCGCGCTAGAAGTCTTGATGCCAACCATGCAAGGGGCCGATCTGTGGCGCGAAAGCGGCCGCTATGATGCTTATGGCGCTGAAATGCTGCGCATCACCGATCGCCATGAGCGCGACCTTCTGTTTGGACCGACAGCTGAAGAAGTTGTGACCGATATTTTCCGCAACCATGTGCGGTCCTATAAGGAATTGCCGCTGAACCTCTATAATATCCAATGGAAGTTCCGCGATGAAGTGCGCCCGCGCTTTGGCGTGATGCGAGGCCGTGAATTCTTGATGAAAGATGCCTATAGCTTTGATCTGGATGAAGCAGGCGCGCGCGATGCCTATAATAAGATGTTCTTGGCCTATCTGAAGACGTTCCAGCGCTTGGGCCTGCAGGCTGTGCCGATGCGCGCTGATACCGGGCCAATTGGCGGGGATTTGAGCCATGAGTTTCTGGTGCTGGCCCCCACGGGCGAAAGTGGCGTGTTTTACGATGCCATTTATGACGAGACCGATTGGGCCGGCATGGACATCAGCTTTGACAATAACGACGCGGCCCGCGCCAAGCGCGCTGAAACCGTGTCGCGGATTGTGAGGGCTTATGCCGCAACCGATGAAATCCATGACGAGGCCCGCTTTGAAAGCGAAGTGCCGGCAGACCGCCGCCGCACTGGCCGCGGCATTGAAGTGGGCCATATCTTCTTCTTTGGCACCAAATATTCTGCGCCGATGAATGCCAAAGTCTCTGGCCCGGACGGCAAAGACGTTTTGGTGCAAATGGGTTCTTACGGCATTGGTGTGTCGCGTCTGGTTGGTGCCATTATTGAGGCCAGCCATGATGACAATGGCATTATCTGGCCTGATGCGGTGGCCCCGTTTGATGTGGGTGTGATCAGCCTACGCCCCGGCGATGAAGCGGTTGATACGGCCTGCGAGCAAGCCTATCAGGCCCTGTTGAAGGCGGGCCTAGACCCACTTTATGACGACAGCCAAGATCGCCCTGGGGCGAAATTTGCCACCATGGATCTGATTGGCGTGCCCACCCAATTGATCGTTGGGCCCAAGGGCCTGGCCAATGGCGTGGTTGAGGTGAAGGATCGCAAGACCGGCACCAAAGAAGAAATATCTTTGGAAAGCGCACTTGCGCGTTTGACCGCTAAGGCATCGGCATGAAAGCTGGCAGCGCGGGGCCATTTGGCATGTGGGAGCGCACGCTAGCCGCACGTTATCTGCGGGCTCGGCGTGAAGATGGCGGGGTCGCTTTGATCTCGCTCATCAGTTTTATCGGCATTTTTCTGGCCGTGGCTGTGCTCATCATCGTGATGAGCGTGATGAATGGCTTTCGGGCAGAATTATTGGGCCGCATTTTAGGGGTCAATGGCCATGTTTTTATTGACGTGCGCAATATGCCGATCCCAGAAGCGCGCGCCATTGTCGCCAAAGCCAAAACGCTGCCCGGTGTGGTGGATGTCATGCCCAAAATCGATGGCCAAGTCATGGCTGTTGGCCAAGGCGGCACCTTAGCGCGCGGGGCGATGGTCACGGGCCTTGCAGCGTCTGACCTCGCCAAGCTCAAAATTGTTTCGGGCAATCTGGTCGGCGGCAATCTCAACAGTTGGGGCAAGGGTGACTATGGCGGCGACGAGATCGCCATGGGATCTCGCCTGGCCGAAGCCTTGGGCGTCTTGCCGGGGGATTCGGTGCAATTGATTTCGCCACAAGGGGCCTCTACCCCCTTTGGCACCACGCCGCGGGTGAAGGATTACACCGTCTCGGCCATATTCGACATCGGCATGAGCGAATATGATGCCACCTTCATCTATATGCCGATCGAACAAGCCCAGCTCTTTTTCTCGAAAGAAACCTCTTGGGACACGATTGAGTTGCGGATTGAGGACCCAGACAAGGCGGATCTTCTGACGCAGGAAGTTGCGAAATTCAGCCAAAACCGCTTTGTGACCGACTGGCGTCAGCAATCGGAAAGCCTTGTCTCTGCCCTGCAGATTGAGCGGAATGTGATGCGCTTAATCCTGATGCTGATCGTTGCCATTGCCGCGATGAATATCATTTCTGGCCTTGTTATGCTGGTCAAGAACAAGGGTCGCGATATCGCCATTCTGCGCACCATGGGGGCCTCGCGTGCTTCGATCATGCGGGTATTCATGATGTCGGGGGCCAGTGTGGGCATTCTTGCCACCCTAGCCGGGGCCATTGGCGGCACCTTATTCTGCCTCAATATTGGCACCATCCAAAAAGTCGTGGAGTTTGTGTTTGGCCCCGTCTTCAATGCCGATATTTATTTCTTAAGCCAAATCCCCGCCAAAGTGGAATGGCATGAGGTGATTACAACGGCCGTGTTTGCGGCCATTGCCAGCATTGTCGCCACGCTGCCGCCCTCGTGGCGCGCCTCTAAGCTCGATCCGGTGGAGGCGCTTCGCTATGAGTAGCCCGGTTCTGCGCCTCACCGATTTACGCCGCGTCTATCAGACCCGCGCGGGCGAGCTTGAAGTTCTCAAGGGCGTCAACCTCACCATTATGCCCGGCGAAATCGTCGCCCTGATTGGCCCTTCAGGCTCGGGCAAGTCCTCGCTGCTCCATGCCGCTGGCCTGTTAGAAGCCGCCCAAGGCGGGACGGTCGAGCTTGCAGGCATTGATGCCACAAAACTGCCTGACGCCGCGCGCACTGCGCTGCGCCGCACCGCGCTGGGCTTTGTCTATCAATTCCACCATTTGCTGCCCGAGTTTAGCGCGGTTGATAATGTCGCCCTGCCACAATGGATAGCAGGCGTTGGCCAAGCCGAAGCGCGCACACGGGCAGAGCAACTTCTCGACATGATGGGGCTGGCTGACCGGAAACTGCACCAGCCCGGCCAACTCTCGGGCGGCGAGCAACAGCGCGTTGCCATCGCGCGCGCCCTTGCCAATCAACCGGCCCTTTTGATCGCCGATGAGCCCACTGGCAATCTGGATCCTGCCACCTCCAGCTTTGTGTTTGATACCTTCCGCAAAGCCACGCGGGAGGAGGGGACTTCCGCTCTGGTTGCCACCCATAATCTTGATTTAGCCCGGCAAATGGACCGCGTGTTCCGCATAGAGGGCGGCCGCCTCGTACAGGACTAAAGCGCCTTTCTCGATGTTCCATATTTCTGCAAAAAACCTCTTGCCATGAGAACAAAACAAGAATAGAACGAAGGCAGAACAAACGAGGTGGAACATGGCCCAACTTCAAGACGCAGCCGCTTTCGCAGCAATTCTCGCTTTCACCCTCATGGCTTGGGGTTGGGGCGCTGTCATCGGCTGAGGATGGCTTTAAGATTTCTGTCGGCGAGGGCTGACAGAGGCCTCAGAGTCCTGTCAGACTAAGCCCCTTTCTGGTGGTGATTCAGTCGACGGATTCAGGTGGCCCTATGGCGGATGATACTTTCTCTAGCGGCGACTTCTCTGGCCATGGTCAGGGCGCGGGTGATGTCGCTGGGACAGTTGGTTCAGAGCCTGTTGGTTCTGGTCCCGGTGGAGTTGAACCTGTTGGTGCCGAATTTGTTGGCTCTGGGCCAAGTGGTTTCCGGCATGCGGTAAGGCCCGCTCTGGCAGGCCCCGGTTTTGTGCATTTGCGGGTGCGGTCGGCTTATTCGCTGCTGGATGGCGCGATGACGGTCAAGAAGCTCGCGGGCTATGCTGCGAAGGCAGGATGTGTCGCTGTCGGCATCTCAGACCCAAACCTGTTTGGTGCGCTCGAATTTTCAGAAGCCTTGGCCGAAAAAGGCATTCAGCCCATCATGGGCTTAACCCTGCCTGTTTCCTTCTTAAGTCAAAAGCCCGGCGCAGCAGCAGGACCTGATGGTAGTTTGGCGCTGATTGCCCAAAATGAAAAGGGCTGGGCCAATCTGATGGCGCTTTCCAGCCTCTCCTTCCTTGAGGCACCAGCAGGCAGCCTGCCCCATGTCGGCCTAAACCACGTGCTGGAGCATAGAGAAGGTGTGATCTGCCTTACCGGGGGGCGGGAAGGGCTGTTGAACCGCGCCCTTGCGGCCAATCTGAAGTCCGAGGCCGATATCTTGGTGCGGCACTTGGCCAAGGCCTTTCCCAATCGCCTTTATGTCGAGCTGCAGCGCCACGGCTTAGCCGATGAAGCCCTGGTTGAGCCGCTTCTGATTGATCTGGCCTATCAAGCCCATTTGCCACTGGTGGCCACCAATGATGTGCGCTTTGACAGCCCTGAGCGGCATCGCGCGCAAGATATCCTGATGTGTATTGGTCAGGCTACGCGTGTGGCCGATGACAAGCGAGAGCGTGTCTCGCCCAATCATTATTTCAGAAGCGAAGCCGATATGGTCGCTTTATTTGCCGACCTGCCTGAGGCTTTGGCCAATAGTGTGGATATTGCCCGGCGTTGTGCCATCCGCCCCCTGATGCGCGCGCCTATCCTGCCGCGCTTTACGACTGCCGAAGGGCGCGATGAGCCCGAAGAATTGGCCACCCAAGCGCGCCAAGGCTTGGAAGCGCGCCTGTTAAAGCGCCCGCCTGTTGTGGCCCGCGAAATTTATGAGCAGCGGCTAGAACACGAAATCAATGTGATTAACCGCATGGGGTTTGCGGGCTACTTCCTGATCGTTGCCGATTTCATCAAATGGTCTAAGGAAAACAATATCCCAGTCGGCCCCGGACGGGGCTCGGGCGCTGGCTCTCTGGTTGCTTATTCGCTGACCATTACCGACCTTGATCCCCTCGCTTTCGGCCTCTTGTTTGAGCGCTTCTTGAACCCAGAACGCGTCTCCATGCCTGACTTCGATATCGATTTCTGTCAGGAAAAGCGCGATCAAGTTATTGAGTATGTGCAGAAGAAATATGGCGCAGATCGGGTTGCCCAAATCATCACCTTCGGCACCTTGCAGGCGCGCGCGGCCCTGCGCGATGTGGGCCGCGTCTTGGATATGTCCTACGGCCAAGTCGACCGGCTGGCCAAAATGGTGCCGAATAATCCCGCTGCACCGGTGACTTTGGCCCAAGCCATTAAGGATGAGCCGCGCTTGCAAGAAGAGCGGTCGCGCGATGCCGATGTGCGCACGCTTCTTGATGCCGCGATCGAGCTTGAGGGCCTCTACCGCAACGCTTCTACGCATGCTGCGGGTGTGGTGATTGGCGATCGGCCCCTGCATGAGCTGGTGCCGCTTTATAAGGACCCCCGTTCCAGTCTGCCTGCCACCCAATTTAACATGAAGTGGGTGGAGCCTGCAGGCCTTGTAAAGTTCGACTTCTTGGGCCTTAAAACCCTCACCGTGATTCAGCGCGCCTTAGACTTTTTGAAGGCACGCGGCATCGTGGTTGATCTCGACACCTTGCCGTTTGATGATCCCAAAACCTACGAGCTTTTGGCCTCTGGCAAGACCATGGGCGTGTTTCAGTTGGAAAGCCAAGGCATGCGCGACACGTTGCGCAAAATGCGCGCCGATACGCTTGATGACATCATCGCCTTGATCTCGCTTTATCGCCCCGGCCCGATGAAGAATATTGAGACCTATTGCGACGTGAAATTTGGTCGCAAAGAAGCCGATTATCTGCATGAAAGCTTGGTTTCGGTCCTCAAAGAAACCCAAGGCGTCATCATTTATCAGGAACAGGTGATGCAAATCGCCCAGATCCTGTCGGGCTATTCTTTAGGGGAAGCCGATCTTTTGCGTCGCGCCATGGGTAAAAAGAAGCCCGAAGAAATGGCCAAACAAAAAGACCGCTTTGTCAGCGGGGCGACCGAACGCGGCGTGGATGGCGAGCTTGCTGACCGCATCTTTGAATTGGTGAGCGAATTTGCGGGCTATGGCTTCAACAAGTCCCACGCCGCCGCCTATGCGGTTATCGCCTATCAAACCGCCTATCTCAAGGCCAATCATCCGGTTGAGTTCATGGCCGCATCCATGTCGCTTGATATTGATGATACCGATAAACTGGGTGCCTTCATGCAAGAGGCAAAAAGCATGAAGATCAAAGTGTTGTCGCCCGATCTTAATTATTCCGAGGCGGACTTTACCGTCCAAGATAATGCCATTCGCTATGCTTTAGGCGGCATCAAGTCTGTGGGCGTCGCGGCGATGGCGCAAGTGGTAGAAATCCGCCAAGCAGGCGGGAAGTTTAAGTCCTTGCATGATTTGGCGGAACGGGTGGACCCGCGCGTTCTGGGTCGCCGCACGTGGGAGACTTTAGCCAAGGCCGGGGCTTTTGACTCGATTGAGCCCAATCGCGCTTTGGTATTTGCCTCATCTGATCAATTGGTCGCCCATGCCAATGCGGCAGCTTCAGACCGGCAAAGTGCGCAGACCAGCCTCTTTGGCGATGCGGCACCGCCGCCGCGGGCCCCTTTGCCCAGCGTCAAACCCTGGTCGGCGCAAGAGCGTTTGGATAATGAGTTTGCCGCCCTCGGCCTCTTCCTATCGGGCCACCCGCTTGATGATTTGATTGAAGCGCTGCGCCGCCGCCAGACAGTCTTTTTCTCAGAGATTCAGTCCAAAATGCAGGGGTCTGATGCGATCTTCCGCATGGCGGGCGTGGTCCGGGCCCGCAAAGAGCGGCCGGCGCGGGATGGCGGTAAATTTGCGTGGGTGACATTGAGTGATCCGACGGGTGAGTTTGAAGTCATGATCATGCCCGAGACCCTCAATGAAGCGCGCGACTATCTCGAGCCCGGCACATCGGTGAGTTTCCGGGCCAAAGCGCGCCTGCGCGATGGTGATTTGAAGCTGTCGGCAGAAAAGATTGAATTGCTAGACCAGACTGACATGTCGGGTTGTGCTGGCATTAAAGTCTTCCTTGCTCGCGGCGCACCCATCGAAGAACTTGCCCGCGTGACCGAGACCTTGCGCGGCGCCACTTCCTCCAGCTTTGGTGAATTACGCGTCGTGGTTGAATTGGCCGATGGCCGCGAAGTCGAAATCCAAGCCCCCGGCCGCTTCCCCATCGACGTCGCAGCAAGGCGGGCCTTGAAGAGCGCGTCTGGCGTGGATTTGGTGGCGGAGTTTTAGGGGGACGGCTCTGAGCCAAGGATCGCGCAGCAAGGGCAGCGCCTGACGAGGCGGGAACATGCGCAACTTTTGTTGCGCGCTCCAAGGGAGCGCTCCAAGGGAACGCGACACGGGGGATGCGGCTTTTATGGGCATGACTTGGAACGCCTTCAGGTCACACTTTGCTTGCCTCGAGGCCGCCCGACACTTGTCTTTGCCTAGGCCGGGCCTTTGGCAAAGGCGTTCTTAGGCAAAAAGATGCCATGGGTGCACAGACACGCCCGTGCATTCCCATCACAATGGCACCCTAGTTTCAGCCAAGCTGGCCCTAGTAGCGCCGATACAGCCCCGCCAGCACGCCTTGAACCTTGACGCGATCTGGCCCGAAAATGCGGGTTTCATAGCGGGGGTTGGCGGCTTCTAGCGCGATGGATTGCCCACGGCGGCGCAGGCGCTTCAACGTGGCTTCTTCATCATCGACAAGGGCAACCACAATATCGCCGGATTGGGCGTCATCGGTGCGGCGGATGATAACGAAATCGCCCTCCAAAATGCCCGCGTCAATCATGGAATCGCCTTTAACTTCCAAGGCAAAGTGCAGGGCAGGGTCCAATTGG
>NZ_JADCBK010000023.1 GCF_020253525.1 Aquidulcibacter sp. | reverse complement strand
CACAACTCTCTTTCAGCAACTGCCTGAGCGGCCAGCTCTGCTGCCGATTGGCGGGCACTCTCTGCTTCTTGGGCTGCCATTTGCCATGACTGTGTCTGGGCGCTGGCTTGCTCGAGTTCGAACTGAAGCCTTGAAAGCTCTCTCGAAAGCTCGTCGGTAGGGTCTATTGGCGCGGAGGGTGGCAAAAAGCTGCCGGGTGAAAGGTTGTAGTCGTAAAAGGTTCGATGAAACCAGATCGCCAACTGTCGGGCGACTTTTAGCGCCGAAAGCGCTCTATTGTGACTATCCCCTAATAGGTGAACAGCATCGTTGCCGTGTTCTCGCAACAGATGGAAAAGATCAGCCACCTCACGCGACAATCGCGCTTCATTCTTCAGACGCCGCAAGAGCGTCGCAAGGGTCTCATCAGCAGTCACATCAAGACCCAGGCGCGTCGCCGATAGCGATGCACACAGCTCCGCAAACTGTCTTAACTTGATAAGAGAAGTGTTTGGGTCTTCAGCAAAGTAACGCTCGGAAAGCGCGCCCAGCCGAA
Organism: Aquidulcibacter sp.; assembly: GCF_020253525.1. Taxonomy (GTDB): domain Bacteria; phylum Pseudomonadota; class Alphaproteobacteria; order Caulobacterales; family Aquidulcibacteraceae; genus Aquidulcibacter. The sequence goes on along the minus strand of NZ_JADCBK010000023.1, from coordinate 56,394 downwards.
AAAGCTGAGGCTCGTTCCTTTCTAGAAATAAGAAATTCGAACGAAATGCGGCCATCGGGATATCTATAACCTCGAGCGCTTCTGCACGCTAGTGGTTAGCAAATTGGTCCATTCACCTTTAGGGGGATGCGAATAGTTTGAAACCTAATATGTGCTTCCCATATTGCAGCCAGCTTGATATCCCAGCCATAAATTCATGGGACTGCAGCAATTGTTGGCACTTCAGACGTGGATCCATTTTATCAAATCCCTTGGAGGGCCATTTGTCTCTCGAATGGAATTTTCGACTCACCTATCGATTTTCAATGGCCAGACCGATGCCTTACTGAGCAGTTTGCAATTCTGTCTCATGTAGGCTTAGATTGTTTTGGCTCGATAGTTCAGGCGTTTAGAAGGAGTTATCATGTCGCCACGGAATCGATTTGGTTTAGCATTAGGTTTGTTGGTTAGCTTTCTTTGTTCCTTTTCGTCATCATATGCGCAGGTTCAGCCCAATCCCGTAACAGCAGAGAATCCGCCCCGACCAACGCCAAATCTTGCGCTCGAGATGTTGCGACAGAGTGCAGAAAATGGTGATCCATTAGCGCAGGTGGTACTTGGGCATAGGTACCGGGATGGCAAAGATGTCCCGCAAGATTATGGTTTGGCCTTAAGTTGGTACCGCAAAGCTACTGATCAGGGTTATATTAGCGGACAGAACGCTTTGGCGCGAATGTATCAACTCGGCCTCGGCGTACCACGTGACTATACAACTGCCGCGAACTGGTACCGTAAGGCTGCCGAACAAGGTGATGAACTCTCTCAGTGGTCCCTTGGAACTATGTACGAGTTTGGCCAAGGTGTCCCAAAAGATTATTCAACCGCCGCAATCTGGTACCGCAAGGCCGCAGAACAAGGGGATCGAGACGGCCAGTACTATCTTGCCCAATTGTACGAGAATGGTCGCGGTGTGCCTCAGGACCATCAATTGGCGGCGATGTGGTACCGCCGAGCTGCGGACCAAGGGGATAAAGACTCACAATTCTCTCTAGGCAACTTGTATCTAAGGGGCCAAGGCGTACTGCAGGACGCTGTGACCGCTGCAAGTTTGTATCAGAGGTCGGCGGAACAAGGGCATGTTAAGGCACAGTCAAGACTCGGCACCCTTTACGATATTGGTCTTGGTGTACCGCGTGACTTAGTTCAAGCGCATAAATGGTTAAACATTGCGGCGGCTAATGGGGACAATTCTGCCGGGCAAACAAGAGATTTGATTGGGAGAAAAATGACTTTAGCTCAGATTGCAGAGGCACAAAAGCTGGCGCGCGAATGGTACAAAAAAGAAGAGTAACTAACCTGATGAGAGCTGGCCAAGCTGTTAAGCTGTCTAGAACTTGCAACAATTATTTGAAGCGTAGTAGATACTGGGGTGGCATAACAGATGTAAATCAAAGAGCCATTTCCAAAAAATCGACCTGTGTTTTATGAGCCTATCCCATCTACCGGGGGGGGTGTTTATTTTTGTGGTCCGGTACCCCCCCCATAGCCCATCTAAAACATTCAACGATTAGTTTGAGTTGATGTAGGCCTCAAACACGGGCAGAATCAGAACGCCTAAGGCGAAAAAGCTACTACCAAGGTTCTTAGACATACACGCCATGTGGGGCCAGATGTGGGGCCAAATTTTGGACCCAACATAAATAATTGAAAAATAACATAAAAATATAAAAACTGGCGGAGACGGAGGGATTCGAACCCTCGGTGCCCTTTTGGAGCACGCTCATTTAGCAAACGAGTGCCTTCAGCCTCTCGGCCACGTCTCCGCACACACGCCTGATAGCCCGACAAAAGGGGACAGAGCAAGAGCATCACATCAGTGAAGCTGCACAGAGCGGTTTGGTGCCTGCATTGGGCTTGGTTTCGTTAATAGGGCGTCTACCCAATCCTGCTAAACACATGGACTAAGGAGCACCTTCGCCGATGGCACGGGTTGAGTATAGAGACGACATTGCCGGCGACCAGCCCGTTGTTACGGCGCGCAAAGCCGCTCGCGGTGCCCGCTGGTACCGTTCAAGCTTTGGTCGGGCGCTGGGGATTCTCGATATTGGCCTCATCTTGCTGGTGATGACCTATGTGCTGAAAGTGGTAACAGACGATCATGTGTTGACCACCCCCATAAGCGCCTTCTTGCCCATGGCTCTAGGCGGTTTATGCCTTTGGTGGATTTTGCGCGAGCATGATCTTTATCGCTTTGACGCAGAGCCTTTAGCCGTCACACATGGCATCAAAACACTCGGGGCTGTTGTTTTGGCCCTGCCATCAAGTGCAGCGATCGGGGCTTTGGTCGCCGTCGCGGTTGGTCGCGCCGCAGAAGTTGGCGCGTGGGAGGCAAGTATTGCAACGCTTTTGGCGGGATCCTCGATTGTTTCGCTGCACTTCTTTGCAGCCCTTATTTTGGGGGCGATGAACCGGGCAGGCCTTTTTTCTTTAAATGTGGTGATTGTTGGGGCCACGCCTCTAGCCCACAAGCTGATTGAAGAGGCCAAAGCCTCTGGCGATATTTCGGTCCTAGGCGTGTTTGATGATCGCTTGGACCGGGCAGAGCCCCTACCAAACCATATCAAGCTCTTGGGCGATCTCGATGATCTCATGAGCTGGCCGCATTTGCCCAGCATTGATCGGGTGATTGTGGCCGTCTCTAGCACCGCGCAGAACCGGGTTCTGCAATTGGTGACCAAATTACGCTCCATGCCCAATAAAGTCGTCTTGGCGATTGATATGCAAGGCTTTGACAGCGACGGAACAACGATTGGTCGAATTGGCAATCGCCCGGTCGCTTATGTCTCTGGCGCGCCAGAAGATGCCAAGCGCGCTTTCTGGAAGCGCGTGCAAGACCTTGCCCTGGGAAGTCTCTTCTTGTTGCTTGTCAGCCCAGTCATGGCCTTGATTGCCGTAGCGATCAAAGTGGACAGCAAAGGCCCGATCTTCTTCCGCCAGAAGCGGCATGGCTTTAATAACCAAGCCTTTGAGTGCTGGAAATTCCGCTCGATGCGCGTCGAGACAACCGATGCCTGCGCAGCCCAGCAAGTGATGCAAAACGACCCACGCGTCACCCGCGTTGGGCGCTTCATCCGCGCAACGTCTTTGGATGAATTGCCGCAATTGTTCAACGTGTTGGCTGGCACCATGTCTTTGGTAGGACCACGCCCTCACGCCATTGGGATGAAAACCGGCGATGAAGACAGCGAAGCCCTAGTTGCCGAATATGCCCATCGCCACCGAATTAAGCCCGGCATGACCGGCTGGGCAGCCATTCATGGGTCGCGCGGGCCTGTCCATAGTGCCGAGGAAGTAGCCCAACGTGTCGCCTATGACCTTGCCTATATTCGCGATGCCAATTTGTGGCTTGACCTGTGGATCATGGTGCGGACCTTGCCCGCCTTACTAGGCGACAAAGGTTCGGTCCGGTGAGCTTTCAGTCCACTTTCCCCGACAAGCGAGGGTACCGAGGATGATGGGCCGTCACCTGATGGCCTATCTGATCCCTAATCTGGCCCAAGCTGTGGCCAGTTTTGGGATGGTCGCGATCCTCACCCGCCTGCTAAGCGATGAGGATTATGGCCGCTATACTTTGGTCTATGCGGCCATGACGCTGGCGCAATATCTCTCGGTGGTTTGGATTGAGGCGGCAGCAGCGCGCTTTTATGCCGATGCGGCCGAGAAAGGCGAAAAGCCAGCCCATTTTGCGACTTTAATCACCTTATTTAGTTGGTGTGCCGGGGCCTTCGCGCTCATTTCTATCGCAATCTTGGTCGTGTGGCCGGCAGACCTCAATTTGAAAATCGTCGTCGCCGCAGCCTTTGGCAGCGTGATCACCCGCTCCTTGATCAAAATTGCCTTAGAAACCCGGCGCATGGCCCAAGAGGCCAAGCGCTTTGCTGTGGTCGATACGCTCCATACTTTGCTTGCCTTTGGGCTAGGTATTGGCTGTGTGATCTTCTTTGCCATGGGGCCCGAGGGTCCATTCATCGGCATGTTGATTGCGTCTTTGGTGGTTCTTGCGATTGAAGGACCGGCCCTGTGGTTTGCCGCGCGTAAGGGTAGACTAGAGCCCACCCGCGCCAAAGCCTACTTCGCCTATGGGGCACCCTTGGCGGGCGGCCTTGTCCTGAGCTTGGCCTTAACCAGTGGCGACCGCTTTGTAATCGCAGCCTTTTTGGGCGAAGGTGATGTGGGGGCCTATTCCGCAGGTTATCAAGTTGGGGCACGCATTCTCGACATCATTTTCACCTGGGGTGCCACCGCCGTTACGCCGATCCTGATTGCCGCCTACGAACGCGGCGGCCCGACCGAAGCCGTAAAGGCCGCCCATCAAGGCTATGTCGTCCGCCTTGGGATTGGCGCGCCCGCGGCCTTGGGATTGGGGCTGCTTGCTGCGCCCATTTGTGAAATTCTAATCGGGGAAGCCCTGCGCGATCGCGCGATCCAAGTTGTGCCTTGGATTGCATTTTCAGCCCTCTTGGCGGGCATGTGCGATTATTTTTCAGAAGCCTTTATGTTGTCGAAAAAGGCCTTGCAACGCGCCCTCTTGCTCTTGGTGCCCGTAGTTACCAGCCTCAGTCTGAATGTGCTGCTGCTGCCGGAATTTGGCTTGATGGGGGCAGCTTATGCCAATGTCGCAGCCTATGCTTTGGGCATGACACTACTGGCTTGGATAGGCCGACGCTATGTGGCTTTGCCGATCCCCCTATTTGAAACCGGCAAAATCGCATTGGCCTGCGCCCTCATGGCGGGTGTGGTGCTGGCCCTTCCGAGCTTTGGGGCCTTCCAAGACATCGTACTGAAAGGGGGCTTAGGGGCCCTTAGCTATGGGGTTTTTGTCGTGCTGTTGGATGTGGCCGGTGCCCGCGACCTTGCCAAATCCCTATGGACCCGCCTCCGGCCGCAAGCGGGGACTTCATGAGCGAAACGATCTTCACCAATGGCATCAAGGCCGAGGGTCCCTTCGTCCTCAGCATTGCCACGCCCTTTTTCCGGAATGATCCCAGTGTCTTGCTTGAAAGCCTATCTGGCCAAATGGCAGGCCAAGCCGTCGAACTGATCCTGGTGGATGATGGGTCTGGCGACCCTTCCCTTACAGCAAAGCTCGAAGCCTTGCTGCATGGCCTAACCGTCCCCGCCAGTCTGATAAGCTTGCATCACAATCAAGGCCGTTCGGCAGCCCGCAACCGTTTGATCGCAGCCGCGCAGGCACCAGTCATCCTTTTCCTCGATTCAGATATGGCACCCGATACAGCCAGTTTCGTGTCGGATTGGTTGGCACTGGCGCGCGACCCGGAAATGGAGATTGCTTATGGCGGATTTTCCACCCTACAAATTGCAGATTGTGCCGCTTTGGCGCTGGCTAAACTGGTCGCCGAAAAGTCCGATTGCGCCTCTGCCAGCGAGCGGCAAGAACGCGGTGCCTTAGCGGTTGCGACTTCCAATCTGATGGTGCGCAAAGCCATTTTGGATGAAACCCCCTTTGACTCTGGCTTTTCGGGTTGGGGCTGGGAAGATGTTGATTGGGCGTTACGGGCAGACGCCAAAGGCCACCGGGTTCGCCATGTCGATATTCCAGCTACCCATTTAGGCTTGGATGATGCGGCAACCTTATTGGATAAGTTTGCCAAAGCAGGCCCGAATTTCCGCAAAATGGTTGAGCGGCATCCCACTATGGCCACTTTGCCTGGTACCAAGCTCGCCCGGATGCTGGCGCGCCTGCCAGCACGGTCATGGATTAAATCCATGGTGAAGGCCTTGGTTTTATCAGAAGCCCTGCCTTTGGCCCTTCGCGCACAAGGAGCCCGGCTGTGGCGGGCGTTGTGGGCGGCAGACGCGCTTAGTTAAGGCGCTGGCGTGGGGCGGGGCGCGGCCGCCCTTGCATCGATGGCGCTGGATAGGATTGCTGGACGGAAGCCCCTCGTCGCGCCGCTTGTGTCCCTTGGGGGGATTGGGCCGCCACCAACGGACTGACACCAACGCCAAAGCTTAAGCCAGCCAATAATAGGATCCACGGACCGAGGACAGAGACTTCGCCTGGTGCCAATAACAGGGCAGCAAGCCCCGCACACCACATACCAAACAGCACAGCCCCTTCCAGATCTGAGCCGCGGCGGTCGAGCGCTAAACGTACCGTCGTGATAATCGCCCAAAGCGCTGCTAATCCTAGCCCCAACACACCAAGACCTTGCCCAAACGCCTCTCCTACCGAGGCACCCGCCACCCCAAAGCCATAACCAATCCAGTTAATCGCCCCAAAAGGATCCGAGGATAGTGACAAGGGTGTAAACAAACCAAGCAAGGTGACGGTGAGGATCGAACAAGCCAAGGTCACGGCGATATCGATCGGTGTCCAAGGACGGCGGGCCGAGATAAAGCGGAGACCATAGCCAAGGGCAGTCGCTAACACGCCAATCCCTGCCGCCCAAAATGCCACCAAATCGCCCAAGACAAGGGCCAGAGCGCCTAGAGCCACTGCCCAAGCCAGCCAAACCCAACGCCACTTGGTCGAAGCCGTACAAGCCCACAAAGCCGCACACACCCCATAGGCCAAATCACCATCAAGGGAAGTTGCGGGCGGCAGGCCACCCGCCGCAATCGCGTGGGCGACAAGGGCCAAGGCCCCTGCAAATCCCGCCGTAAAGGCCAAATCGGCAGCGGTGAGGCGGGCGGCAAGTGTTAAACCAAACACCCACACCAAGAGAAGGAGAATGCCGTGCTGTAGGGCCAGAGCCGGGGCCATAGCCCACACTGCTGAAGCCATGCAGACGCTAACCAGAAGCAAGCCGTCTAGGCGTCGCACTAAGATTGGGGCTAAAGCCTCCCAACGCACGGCAAAAGCGACAAGACCCATGGAGGCAACACCGGCCTTTAATATCAGGGTTCCTAAGGGCGCTTCCTCCAAGTCTGCGGCCCCCGGCCAGAGCCGCCAGAAACCAGCGCTGAAACAGGCGACAGCCAAAGCCAATAGGGCCATGTCCCAGCGCAACGACAGTTTTGATGCGACCATATTAGCGATTTCGGCTTAAGGATAGGACTGGACTTGCTTGCCCAGTCACCACGATTCCGAGACAGCGTCCACCGCGGCCCAAGACCTCGTCGCGCAGATCAAGTGACTCGCGCACATCACTTCGATTGCCATCGATAACCAGAATGACGCCGTCCATGTCCGCGGCCAACGCAAGGCCCGCGCGTGATTGTTCCAAAGGCGGCGCATCAACAATGGTCAAATCGACCGCGCGACGAACCGCGCGCCAATAATCGGGTGCCGGCGCAACTTGTAGCTTCTGATTACTGGCCAAAGCTGCCCGATTAAAGCGGCTGACATAAAGCTTTGGAATGGTGGTCTTATAGCTAACAACTGCCCCCTCTCCCTGCGCCCCCTCAGGCGTGCGGGGTTGGGCCCGCCAGAACGGTGTGACGCCAAAGGTCATATCGAATGGGCCTTTGAAATTAGCAGTCGTTCCACCAAGAGCGGTGAATTGCCCTGGACCGAAGAAGTCCAAATCAATCAGCCATGCAGACTTCGCAGCGCGCTCGGCAGCCAGCTCAGCAAAGGCTCGAGCAACTTCGGAAATTCCGACATCGTGTTTGGCACCCACGAACATGACGGCAGCGCCCGCGCCCCCTGTTGCAGCGGCAACAGCAGACCAGACTCCGTTCATCTGTCCTTGAATGCTTCCCATCCAGACCCCAACTCAAACAAGCCTTTACGCCGCCTTAGCGTGTCACTGTCGCCAAGATCGGAAGGCCCAAAGTCCGACCGATCGAGGACGGTGTTGGGAAGGTTGTCCGCGAGAATGCCCGCATCAAACCAACCGCCAGCGCCGTAAGAGCCGCGAAGAAGACAGAGAGCATTGCTACTTCCCTCTTCCAGCTCTTGCCACGAGTCGGCACATTAGCACGTTCAATGACCCGAATATTTTCATTAGAGGTGCGGCTGAGTTCATTTTGGGCTTGAGAAGATGCTTCTCGGGTTGAGAATTGTTTGACTTGTTCTTCCAAGATTGCTTTGCGGCGCATCAAATCATCAAATAAAGGCTTTACTTGACTTAATTGGATAGCGCGGGCCTGCAATTGTGCAACTTGGGCTTCCAGGATGGCTTCGCGCTGGGTCAAAGCTTCAACCTCAGCCGCATTGCGGGCGCGGTCGGCTGCCAAAGTATCGCGAACCGGATTGGCACCGGTCTTGGTCGTCCCCGCGGCCCGGCCCTGTTCGGAGCCCAAGAGTTCATCCAAGGCTTCGATCCGGCGACGCATGTCCTGCACGGGCTGGCTTTGCTCGGTATAGCGGGTCTGCAGCTCGGCCAATTGGCTCGCCAGTTCAATCCGGCGGCGGGAATTATCCGTCTCAAAAGAGAGACGCACTTCACGGGGTTCGCTGCGATAGCTGCGGTCGCTGGCGGCAAAGCGGCCTTCTGCTTCGCGCTGACGCGATTGCACGTTCAACAGATCTGCTCGCGCGGTTGAAAGAAGGGATTGTACGGCAGCGCGCTCCCCCTCAAAATCTGCCACACCATTTGCGCCCAAGAAGGCGGTAATCTCCGCCTCTAATTCCTGCAGACGTGTATCAAACTCGTTGCGCTGCAGTCTCAATGCGCCTGTTTGATCCTCAAACAAGACCTCCCGCCGATAGGTCAAATACTCATCAATCATGGTATTTAACACCTTAGCCGCAATGACGGGATCTTTACTTTGATAGCCAAGCTTAATCACCGTTGTATTGGCTGAGGCCTCGGCAGAAAAATTGCGCTGGAACTGATCAACACCAAATGCAATGCGGCGCTCAGGCGTATCAGGGCCTTGGGTGATCTGAATGTCTTCAGGATTAAACAGGCGATCCAAGCCGATTTTGCGAATCACACGTTCGGCGATTTGCGCTGATTTGATAACTTCGACTTCAGATTGGACGATTTGTTCTTGCTTTGGGGCTGCCCCTTCCCCCGCCGCACCAACACGCGGCGTGAACACATATTCCTGTCCCAAAAGGATCGAGAGCCGCGCATTGGCGGTATAATTCTTTTGAAGCGTGGTCGCAAAAGCGATGCCCAGTCCAGAAATCACAATAAATACAATGAGCATAAGCCATTTTTCGCGCCAGAGGAGACTGATCCAATCTGCGAGATCAAGCTGTGGGCGCGCGCCACCTGTCGGCTCATAGCCGCCAGAGCGGGGATAGCTTGGGCCTGTGTGATAGGTCATTCTAAATTCCGCGCGTCAGGACGTTTGGCAAAGCATTTTGCTTCCTCGAAACGTTAATCAACCATTATCCATTAACGAAACGTTTAACGATTGGGTTTCTAAGAAACAGGCTGTTGCCAACCACAAGAGGGAGCCTGTTCATGCGTGCCAAAACCACCGCTATCCTCTCGTCTTGGGTGGTTCTTGCCTGCACCGCGCTGGCTGCCTGTGCGCCAAGGGGCTATGTGGATGCCTTGCGCACCGAGGGGAAAAATTGGCAAACCCCACGGCCCGCTGCCACAGTGGATTTCCCAGCTATTCCAACCTTTCCAAGCTGGACCGCCGAAGATGAGACCTATCGCTTTTTTCCTGGCGATGTGATCGATTTTCAATCGATTGGCGCGCCAGAGCTGAGCCGCAAGCTGACGGTGGCCCCAGACGGCCGCATCCATCCCCCAATGTTGGAAGCCATTATGGCGGCTGATCGGACGCCCGATGATTTAAAGCTGGAACTCCAAGGGCTGTATGCAGCTTATTTGCGCAATCCTGCCGTTGCCCTTGCACCCGACAGTTTCGCATCACAGAAATTCTTCGTCGGTGGCGAAGTGGCCAAGCCCGGCCTCTATGATTTATCGGGGGAAATGGACCCGTTACAAGCGATCACAACGGCCGGCGGCTTCTTAAATAGCGCACGCCGTGAAGAGGTTGTGGTTTTGCGGCGTGGTGCCGGGGGCACGCCCTATATGCGGGTCTATGACCTCCGCTCGGTCTGGGCAAGCCAAGCCCTTTTGGCCGAATTGCCGCGCCTGCGCCGCTTTGACGTTGTTTGGGTGCCGAAGTCGCGCATTTCCGAACTGGGGCAATTCACCCAACAATTCGTGCGCGACGCGCTGCCGATTACCATCGGCTTCAACTATAGTATCGGCTCAAACATCATCCAATAAGGACATCAGACCGCCAAAGTGCGGCCTGAGATCGGACGCGGTTTAGTTAGCCGTGCGTTGAAGCCATTCGCGTGCGGCGCGCTGGGCTGCCGAAACTTGGCTTTGGGTCATCATGGCGGTCAATTCCTGACGGCGCAGCTTAGCTTCGCTATCGCCACGCATCGCAGCAATATTGAACCACTTGTGCGCTTCCACATAATCCACGTCGGCACCAACGCCAGTTGCATGCGACAGACCCAAAGCAAACAGGTCGCTGCCTGCATCATTGGTTTCAACTTCGGTGGTCGTTGTGACCTCTAAAGCGCTGCTCATATCATAAGCCATTTTAGTCTTTCCCCTAACCATACTGACCACATTCTGGGCCAAGTGCTTTTTCGATCGATTGGCCATTTTGGCCGCTCGCAGGGACAATGTGACGGCTGATAGTGAATCGAATCTTCTCAAGACCTTGCTATAAAATGAATTTCAGTACCTTTTACGTAAACAGGTGGTTCACGCCCTCGGGCATGATTCACGACTCCTTCAGCTACTTTGCTCAGAGATTGATAAACTTGCCTTTTTTCGAACCCGAAGATGCTAACGCTCTATCAACCGAGAATCTCGACGTCTCTCAGGTTTTTGATTTGAACGGCAAAGGGGCAGTTGAGGCTTTGGCCGTTGTCGAAGCTGCCCTGCACGACCAACGTCGCGAGGAAGAAGTTAAGCTGTGGTTCAAATTTGATCCACCAACACCCGGCGGTGGGGAAACTTTGTTTCAGCCAGTAGGCAGACGATTGCGCGATGCGATTAAGCATGGCCAAGCCGTACGCGCCATGCCAGCCCAAGGTGGCGGCTGGATTGTCAGACTGGCGGCAAAGGTGCGATAGTTAATCATGGCCGTCTATACCGAACCCACCGATGAAGAATTAGCGATCCTCTTAGAAGGGTGGGGCTTGGATGGCCTCAGGAACTTCAAAGGGATTGCCGAAGGGGTTCAGAACTCAAACTTCTTGGTCGAAGCCGCCCAAGGCCGCTTCATCATGACGATTTATGAAAAATCTGTCGCGCTGGAAGACTTGCCCTTCTATCTGGGACTAACCGAGCGGGCCGCGAATGCAGGCCTACCCGCCGCCCGACCAATCCGCACCCAAGATGGCCAAGTGGTGCAAATGATCAGAGGCAAGCCCACAGCCCTGTGCAGCTTCTTAGACGGGGTCTCCTCCAAACGCCCCCCTGCAAGCCATGCCCGCGCCGTCGGTGCTGCCTTGGCGCATTTACACCAAGCCCTCGAAGGGTTTGCGCTTTCACGTCCCAATGATTTGGGTCCCGACAATTGGGCTGGCCTTTGGAAAGGCCGTTCGCGTCATGCTGAAGCATTAGAGCCCGGCATCGCAGCAGCGATCCAAAGTGACCTAGAGCACTTCAAATCAGACTGGCCCACCGATTTGCCTCGCGGCATCATCCATGCCGATCTGTTCCCCGACAATGTGTTGTTTCTGGGCGATCAGGTTAGTGGCCTGATCGACTTCTATTTCGCGTGCAACGACTTTTTGGCCTATGATGTGGCGGTCATGCTGAACGCTTGGTGCTTTGAGGCCAATGGGCGGGAGTTTGACCTTATAAAGGGCCGCGCCTTGATTTCCGGCTATGAAAGTGTGCGGCCTTTGAGCGCGGCAGAGCGTGCTGCCCTGCCCTTACTGGCGCGCGGCGCCGCTTTGCGCTTTTTCCTTACCCGCCTTGTCGATTGGATGACCCCGATGGACGGGGCCTTGGTGCGCAAAAAAGACCCACGCGACTATGCAGGCAGGCTTGCCTTCCACCGGGCTGCGCGAGATGCCTCAGATTATGGCGCGCCTTAAGCGTCCAGCCAGCCTGCAACCATCGAGACCACTTCCTCATCCTGTACCAAGGCACGGTGCCCAAGCCCATCAACCGGCCAAAAGCGCGCACCGGGCCAAGCCTCTGCTGCGCGCTTACCTTCTGAGGCCGGACATTGCTCATCATCAAGGGAATGGATGAATAAGGCTTCGGCTGTCATGCTGGTTGCAGCTGCCGCCAGATCAAAGAAACGGCCCTCTTCCTGTCCAAGCGCTAAGGCGGCTTCAATCATCGGCTCTTCCACGCCATAGCGCCGCCACGCCCGCTCAAACTGGCGCGCTTGCACAACAGGGGGCGAGATCAACACGACTTGGGCCAGATCTAATCCTTGTTGGAAGGCCTTGACCAAAGCTGGCCCCCCGAAGGAATGCGTGGCAGCCCCAGAGAAAGGGCCGAAGCGGGCTTGCAAAGCCAAAATGGCGTCTGCCGCCAATTCCAAGCTGCAACGATCCCCATCACTATGGCCATGGCCCGGTAGGTCAAAGGCCACCACGGAACGGCCGCGTTGATTCAACAGGTCAATCAAGGGCGACCACAGACTGGTGTCATCCTCCCAGCCATGGACCAACAACACAGGTGGCTCCTCAAAGCGGTGGCCAAGCAAATGCCAACTGGCAATCTGGCCACCTACAGGCCCTACCATCTCATGGTCAGCTTGATGCAGAAGTGGGCTGACGCGGGGAACCGCCCGCCGCTTGGGCTGGCCGGATTGGTTCAAAAGATGCTTGGCATGAGTCACAAGGTCGTTCATGACAAAGCGTGTGGAACGCCGCCGCGCAGTTTGCAAGGTCATGACGAAACGGAAACCTCAAGATGGATGACACTTTATTCCCCGCTGCGACGATTTTATTGGTGCGCGATGGCGCAGACGGGCTGGAAGTCATGATGGTAGAGCGCCACGCCAATATCGGCTTTGCTGGCGGCGCGATGGTGTGGCCCGGCGGGAAGGTTGATCCCGCCGACTTTGATGAAGGCTGGTTGGAGGCCGCCGAAGGCTTAGAAGGCTTAGAAGCCGATGAACGCGCCGCCCGGGTCGCAGCGCTTCGCGAAGCCTATGAAGAGACCGGCATTTTGCTCGCCACCCGCAATGGTGAGCCGATTGGTGCCCAAGCCCTCGACCTCACCGATATGCGCAAGCGCGTGGATCGCGATGCGACTTTGTTTCAGCCCTTGGTGCGCGGCCATGGCCTCAAGCTTGCGACCAGCGCGCTTCACCCGTTTGCGCGTTGGATCCCGCCCCCAGCCCTCCATAAGCGCTTTGATACCCGCTTCTATTTGACCCCCGTGCCCGCTGGCCAAGACGGGGTCCAAGACGGCAGCGAAGCCGTCGATCTGGTCTGGATCAAGCCACAAGCCGCTTTGGATGATTTAGCCGCAGGCCGGCGCAAGATTATCTTTCCAACCTCGCGTAACCTCGAGCTCTTGGCCCTGTCCAAAACCGTGGCTCAAGCCTTAGCCGATGTGGCCGCTCGCCCGCAGGGCATCGTCCAACCGATCATTGAAAATGGTGTGTTGAAGATCCGCTCAGACCTTGGCTATCCTGTCACCGAAGAAACACTCGACACAGCGATGCGGGGATAAGATATGGCGATGATCCAACTTTCGACCGGCATTCCGGCCCTGTTTGAGCCTGCCACGGGCGAACAGCGCCGGGGCGGTTTGGTTGTGGCACAAGAGATTTTTGGCCTGAATGCCAATATCCGCGCTTTGTGCGCCCGCTTTGCTGGCGACGGCTTTGACGTTGTCGCCCCTGCTTATTTCGACCGCATAGAAGCCGGTTTCTCAGCCCCCTATGATCAAGATGGGATTCAAAAGGGCTTATCTGCCGTACGGGCCACATCTTGGGATCAAGTCGCTGCCGATACCCAAGCAGCGATTGATCTCTTGCGTCAGACCCAGTCTCGAAACTTTGTCACAGGCTTTTGCTGGGGCGGCACGGTTGCGTGGGTGGCCGCCTGTCGCTGCACGGGCGTCACGGCCGCGTCGGGCTTTTATGGCCGGATGATCAATATGTTCTTGGCTGAAACACCACAAGCACCGATTGAGCTGCATTATGGCGACAATGACCCGGGCATTCCGTTAAGTTTGGTCGAAGAAGTGCGCATCGCCCACCCCCATGTGCCCATTCATATCTATCCGGCAGGCCATGGCTTTTTCTCAGACCGGGGCCATGACTTCGACCCCACCCAAGCAGACCTTGCTTGGGCGCGCACTCTTGATTTGTTTGATCGCAGCTAAAGCCGCATCAGAAGAAGCGGGTAAAGGCGACAAAGCCATAATGGGTTGTGCCTTGGCGCGAGGCATTGGGGGCAGTTCGCGCAAAGCGACCTGGAATAAGCGCTGACGCGCCAACTTCCACGCGCAACTTGTTAGGCTGCAGCCAATAGCGGGCGCGACTATCAATCGTGGTTCCGATAAAGGTGCCGGCCTGACCTGTCCGATCCTGAACGCGTGCGACCACCCAGGCGTCGCGGGCTTCATCCAAATGGGCGAGCTTGAAGGCCAAGCGCATATCGCTGCGGGCATTTGGCTTAACTTCAATGCGCCCACCGGCAGCATTGATATTGGCCGGCGTCAAAGGCCCATGAATACCGGTATTGCCCAGATCGGTGCGCCGCCCACCAAATAAGCGCTCGGCTTGTTCGTATTTCAGGTCATTGGGATTGCGGTCGCCGGAACCAAAGTCCCAATCCAGCACCAGACGCGGCTGCCAAGGTGCGTCAAATGTATAGCCAATATGGGCGTGGGCGGCGAAGGTGCGCACTTTCAGGTCAATCGTATCGCTCAGCGCCGCACTTGCCCGGCGGGTACCCGTGCGCCAAGAGGTATCCAATTCAAAATCCCATTGGCCCGTTTGCGGTGGGCGGAACAGGCGGAAGCCTGGCTGCAGATAGTCGCGATTGGGGGTGTTGGTTCTGGCTGTATCGTGTTCCTTTAGGCGAAACACAAACAATTCGCCTGAAGTGTCGGGCAACATATCGCCCAGCAGATTGGCGCGCCGATAATGCACCCCCAAGAGCAAGCGCGACCATTCCTCTCGATCAGCCTGCATTTCATTCTTTTCAAGGCTCGCGCGATCCTGCGGCAGTCGCCCGACCGGCACCACCGCAACAATACTCCACGCATCGCCGCGCGCATTGCTGGACTGCCAATAGGCGCCGGTGAAGTTCAACAGCACATTGGCCATGTCCGCGCGTTCAAGGATACGTCGACCACCTATATCTAAGGTTTGACGCCCCAGTTTCAGGCGCGCCTTGTCTTGTTTCAACGCGCTGGCCAAGCCCGACCCACTCAGATCGATTGACGCATAAGCTTGCAAGAAATCTAGCGGATTGACGAGCGAGGCGCTCAATGTAGATCCCGCGTCATTGAGTTCCTTGCGGCTGTCTTGCAGCTCGATCCCAAAGGTGACGGGGTCAAACTTTGCTTCAGCAAGGATTGTGGTGCGAAATGCCAGCGCTTGGTCGCCACCACTTCCCCCAGCGCGAAACTGCCCGTCGAGGCTTTCGTAGCGAACGCGCGATTCCCCGGAGATTTTCAGCCAGTCGGGTAAAATTCGCTCAGGCGTGGCGGCGGAACTGCTGTCTGGTGCAGTTTGGGCGTGTAAAAGCCCCGGCTGAGAGATCGCCACCGCGACGAGGGCATAAGCCGCTAAAAACTGACGCACGTTGAGACTGATGTCCTTCGCTGACTGTCGGAGATCGCCCGTGACGCTTCCGTGGCTTCCGTGCGGCTGCCTACTTCAGACCGCGTGGTGTGGCAAAGGCCACGCGCACCCAATCGCCAAGTTACTAAGGCGACTCGCGGAGAAGTGAAGACTAAGCGCCAATCCCTAAAGTCCAAGCGCCAAAGCAAAGGCAAATTGTGCACGCGCTGCCTCTGCCTTAGCGGTCACTTCCGCGCTCTGGGCCTCATAGGCGGCGCGCTCTGCCGTCAGCACGTCTAAAAAGCCCGACAGGCCCGACGTATAGCGAACACGGGCCAATCGCGCCTGATCAGCCGCTGAGGCAACATTGGCGGCCTGGGCTTGGGCACTACGCTCACCTTGGCGAACAGCCGAGGCTTGAGTTTCCAGATCGGCCATGGCCTGCAAGACGCTTTGTTGATAGAGCAAGGCCTCGGTCTCAGCTTGTGCGCCAGCAGCTTTTGCCAAGCCGCGCAAACGCCCAAAGTCAAACAGCGTCATGGCCACATTCCCCGCCACGCTGTTGGAAGGGACAGACACGCCTTGGCCAAGATCGGTTTCCAGACCAAGGGCGGTGATCGAAAGATTTGGCAGGCGGTCACGCAGGGCAGCGCGGGCATCTAGCCCTGCGGCGCGCAAACGCTGTTGGGCTGCGACCAGATCGGGACGCGTGTCGAGCCAGATTTGTGGGGCTACAACAGCTTGCCGGGAATCAAGCTGCGGGATTGGGGCGATTGGTTGCAGTAAACCGGCTAAACTGCCGGGCCTGTCGCCGATCAAAGCTTCCAGACCAAGGCGGGCAGCCGTTTGGGCTTGTAGAAAGCTGGGTAAGCGCGCGGCAATCGCATCGCGATTGCTGGTGGCTTGGGCCACACCAAGACCTGTCTCTAACCCAGCTGCTTGGCGCGCTTTAGCAAGGCTTAAACTGTCCTCCGCACTGGCCAAATTGGCCTGTGTTACGGCGACTTGGGCTTGGGCAGCGCGATAGGCGATGTACAATTGGGCCAGATTGGTACGGGTGGCACTTGCAACCCGTTGTGCATCCAAACGGGCGGCCTGTAAGCGGGCTTTACTGGCCCCTGCCCGCGCACGATTGGCACCAAACACGTCTAAGGGGATAGCCAAGGTGGCGCTGCCAACCTTCTCCAAGCTCGCTTTGCCGCCATCAATTTCGGTCCTGGTTTGACTGCCACCCAGGCTAAGAGACGGCAAGAGCCCGGCCCGGGCGACCATTAAGCGCGCCTCTGCCTCTTTCAGACGGCTTTGGGCAAGGGCGAGGTCTGGCCCCACCTGTACCCGGTAGAATAATTCCTTCAAAACGGCATCTTGACTGGTTACCACATCTGGCAAACGGGCGGCTTCCTGCCAGGCGGAGGGAAGGCTTGCGCGGGTTTCAGCCTCAATTTGTGCGCCAGAGGCCGTTGCACAGCCTGACAGCACAAGGCTAACCGCCATTAAACTGGCCAAAGCCCCAAAACGAGAGCGGCTCATTTCGCATCCCCTGTCTTTTTCGGAGCTGCGGCCCGCGCAATTGGTTTAGCCGTGACGAAGACATCCATTTGCTGACCAACGAAGGCCTGAATCCCCGTGGGATTAAAGGCATAAATCGCTTCCACGACGCGGGTATCCACCCGCTCTGCCCCGCCATTGAGGTTCTTCTTCGGCATGGCTTGAGGTTCAAACCGCACAAAGGTTAGGGGGATACGTTTGGAAGCATCCCCGCGCAGGCTTGCTTGGGCGGGTGCACCGGCGGCGATACGGGCGGCATCTTCTTCGTCAATCTGCACCCGTACATGCATGGGATTAACCGCACCCATGGCGACGAGCGGTTCTGCCAAGGTCCCGGCACTGGCAAACTCCCCCACCCGAATATTCAGACGCAGGACTTGGCCTGCAATCGGGGCACGTACCGTCAATCGATCGAGGTCAGTGGAAACCACTTTGGCTTGGGCAGCGGCTTGGGCTGCCCCGGCTTGCGCGGCCAAAGCTGCTTGTTGGCCTTCGGTGATGGAAGCTTTGGCACTGGCGCTTGAGGCTTTTGCGGCCGCTAAACGGGCTTGCGCATCGGCAAGGCCACCACGCGCGGCAGTCAGCCCGCCTTCAGCCTCCAAGACGGCCCCACGGGCTTGATCATAGGCGGCTTTTGCCCGTTCCATCGCGAATTTAGCGCGATCTCTCTCATCGGTTGAAACCGCGCGCGGATCGGAAATCGTGGCAAACAGGCCTAAGCGGGCTTGCGCATCGGCAAGGGCAAGGCGGGCTGCGTCGGCTGCTGCCTGTGCATTGGCCAAGCGCCCTTCGGCCTGCGTGAGGGTACCACGTGCTGTTGTGACGCCGGCCTCAGCTTGGGAAATGCCTGCTGCGGCATTGGCCGCATTGGCTTGTAAGGACGGAACGCGGCTGGCACTTGCCGCACTATTTGCGCGCGCCTGCTGGGCGGCTGCCAATTGTGCTTCCAGACTGGCACCCAAGGCACGCCCATCGAGACGGAACAAGGGTGCGCCTGCGGCCACTTGATCGCCGGGCTTTACAAAGACCTCGCGCACAACGCCTGACAATTCAGACCCAACCGCGATCACTTCGCTTGAGGGCTCGATCACACCAAGGGCGGCCACCACCGAATCTTGATCCGCTGGTGCGGTGGCTGGCGGTGCGGGTGGCGCGGCACCGGCCTTATCGGGTGGCGACAGGGTCAAAACCGCAAAAGCGATCAAGCCGGTCGCACCAATCGGCAGAATGAGGCGGCGCAAGAGTTGGGGAGTGACTTTCATCTTCTTAGACCTTTTGGGGGAGGGATTGGGTGAGGCCATCGTCGATCACACGTCCATCTTCCATGCGGATGATGCGATCGGCGAAGGAAAAAATGCGGTCGTCATGGGTCACGACTAGAACCGCGCGATTGGGGTCGTCTGCGGCTTCATCCAGCAAAGCCATCACGGCCTGTCCTGAGGCAGCATCGAGGGCGGCTGTGGGCTCATCACACACCACCAGAGCCGGATTGTGCGACAGGGCACGTGCAATGGCGACACGTTGCTGTTGCCCGCCAGACAATTGGCGCGGGTATTTCGCTTTGTGCGGGCCAAGCCCCAAATGGTCGAGCATCCGACCAGATTGGGCAAGCGCGTCTTCCCAAGCCACACCGTCAGAGATCAGCGGAATAGCGGCATTTTCAGCCACATTCAGGGTGGGAATGAGATTATATTGCTGGAAGATAAAGCCGATCTTGCGCCGGCGAAACCGCACCAGATCATCATTCTTCAAGCGGTCCAGACGCTCATTCATCACGGTGACCGTGCCGGAAGTGGCCGACAGCGTGCCCGACAGGATGGACAAAACCGTCGTCTTGCCGCAGCCAGAGGGACCAACCAACATGGTCATTTTGCCGTAATCAATGCCCAGCGAAATACCATGGAGAACGCGGATCACATCATTGCCACTGGGAAATTCCTTGATGACCTGATCAATGACGGCAGCTTGAGGGGAAATTATCGACATGTGCTTACCCCCTAAACACGATGGCAGGATCGAGCTTTAGAACTTTACGCACGCTGGCATAGGCAGAGCCCAGGACAATCGCCATCACCAAGAGGGCGCTGCCACCAACAATCTCGCCCAAGGCTTTAAAGCCGCGCAGGCTGGGGTCGGCTTGACCAAAATAGAGGAAGGCGGCGGTACCCCCGATGCCAATGCCATAGCCGATGAAGCCCACCAGCATGGCTTGGCTTAAGACCATGACCAAAATTTGCTGATTGGTGACACCAATGGCCTTGAGGGCCCCGAAATTCTTGAGGTTCTCAGCCACAAACATCGCCAGCGTCAAAGCGGTGATCACCACCGCCACAAGGATACCGAGGCCGATGGCGGCCCCAAACGAGATGGGGATGCCGGTATTCTCAATGATGAATTGCGTACCAGCTGCCGCAAATTGCTGCCGCGTCAGCGCTTTGAGGCCGGTAACCTCTGTGATCCGTTTGGCCAAAGCCTCTGGTTCAACGCCAGGCTTCGCCGAAACCAGGACGAAGGAAAGCTTGTTGCGCTCTGGCGGGGTAATCGCAATCGCATCGGAATATTTCATGTATAGCGTGGGCAGGCCGCTGAAATTCGCAAGCGAACTGGTCAGCCCGGTTACCACGACGCGATTATCGTTGATTTCGACAACTTCGCCGACTGGGTCGCGCCCATCGGCCCAGATCAGATTGGTTTTATTGCCATCAAGGATGGCCGCATTGCGCCCCCGGATCGCTGCCATGCTATTGGCCAAATTCTCTTCCGGCAGGCCCACCATGGACTGATTATCGACACCAACCAAAGTGATCGCGGCAATATTGCCCTGCATGGTTTTGACCGTTGCGGCCGACCGCGCATAGGGCACCGCCCACGCCACGCCATCCACCGAACGGACGCGGTACAGGCTTTGGTCGCTGATCGGCTGGCCTTGGTCGGGCTGTTTCACCCGTGGGTCCATCACCCAGATTTGGGCTTGGCGAACGTCGAGAACCGGATTGGCCCCCCATGTCAAAAGACCCACAAAGATCGAGGCCTGCTGGCTCATCAGCAAGGTGGAAAAGCCAATCCCAAACACCAATCCAAAATATTTCACCGGGTCGCCCATCAGCATTTTGAGCGCAATGCCAATCATACCCAGAAAGGACTGCGGCCCGGATTGAGAATTAAGTGATGCCATAAGACTGCTTCTAAGGTTTGGTTCGGGTTCGTCAGCTTTGCCGTGACCGTACCCATCTAAAAAAACGCCGCCGGGTACTGGCAATTTCTGAACCGAACTGTTAAGTTCAATAAGTACGTCACTAATTAACTGAACGGTTCAGTATGTCAAGAGACTCGGAACAAAAAAATTCTGAAGAACCAACACTGGGCCAGACTAGCTCTGCGCGCATGGGCCGCCCTGTCGATTTGGCCAAGGAGGCCAAAATCCTCGAAGCCGCCAAAAACGCCTTCTTAGAAAGCCCCTATGACCGCATCAGCATGGACGCTTTGGCGGCGCGCGCTGGCGTATCTAAGGTAACTCTATACGCAAAGTATAAGTCAAAGGATCAGTTGTTTGTGACGGCCATGAGCGTGGGTTGCAGCCCAATTTATCAGCAGGCCATGCTGGAAGTTGAGGCAGGTAAGCCCTTGGCCGAAACTCTGGAGCGGTTGGGCATCGATTTCATCAAAATGATGCTGAACCCCGAAATCTCAGCCCTGCATGGGGTTATGATGCAGGCCCTCGCAACCCGCCCCGAACTGCCGCGCACCTTTTACGAGCGCGTGGTGCATCACTCGACCATGACTTTGGCAGACGTGCTGACCATTGCCGACAAGCGCGGTGAGATTGCCTGCGACCAGCCCTATATGGCCGCGGTGCAATATATCGCCATGGTGCAGGGAGAGTTCCGCTACAAGCAGGAATTGGGGGTCACCCAAGGCGTCGACGAGGATGAGCTGACCCAGTTTGTAAAATCCTGTGTCCGCGTTTTCTTGCGCGGCTGGGGAAAAAATTAAAGCACGCGTCCGGCAACTGCCGATAACTTCGCCAATAGGGCCGGATCGCGCGCTTCTGGAGCCGTGATCAAGGCAAAGTCCAAGCAGGTATCAATCGGAGAAGGCGTCCGCTCGATGGATTTGAGGGCGCGCGCTAAATCAGCCACCATAGCTTTGGCCTTGGTTGAATTGGCGTGCATGACTTCCAGAATGGCTGAGACTTCTACCGCGGCATGGTCTTCATTCCAGCAATCATAATCGGTCACCATACAGACCGACGCATAGGGAAGCTCTGCCTCGCGGGCGAGTTTGGCTTCGGGCATATTGGTCATGCCAATGACCGAACAGCCCCAAGATCGATAAAGATTGCTTTCGGCCAAAGTCGAAAATTGTGGACCTTCCATCACCAGATAGGTCCCGCCCTCGGTCACTTCTGCGCCAGAGCGACGCGCGGCCTGTGCTGCAAGCCCTGCTAAGCGCGGGCAGATGGGGTGGGCTACCGACACATGGGCGACAAGCCCCGTGCCAAAAAAGCTCTTGGGCCGCGCAAAGGTGCGGTCGATAAATTGATCGACCACAACAAAATGCCCGGGTGGCAGCTCTTGCTTCAGCGAGCCCACGGCAGAGATGGACAAAACATCGGTCACCCCTGCCCGCTTCAACACGTCGATATTGGCGCGACTATTGAGTTCGGAGGGCGAAATACGATGCCCGCGACCATGGCGCGGCAGGAATACCACCCGTTGGCCATCTAATTCCGCATCAAAAATTTGATCCGATGGCGCACCCCACGGGCTCTCAATGGTCCGCCATTCACCCGAGAGACCCGGAATATCATATAGCCCCGAGCCACCAATCACACCCAAAACCCAATCGGACATCGCGTTTAACCTTCTTTGCGCCAGCGTGTGACGTCACGGCGGCAAGCCTCTAAAGTCGCGAGACGACGCTGCATAACCGCATTTGGATTTTTGGCGCTTGCCAGCTCGCGCTGGCCTTGGCGGGCAAAGGCATCATAATCGGCACGAAAACGGGGCTCGCCCCGCACGGTCGAGGCAGCCAATACCATGGGCTGCATGGCATCGCTTAAGGCCATGATTTCGCGCGCTACGCCAATAACTTGTTGAGGCGCACCGGGGCGACTGGCCTGAATACGGGTGATCGCCCCCATGAAGTCCGCCGTGCCATAACACTGCACCAAGCGTGTATAGTCCTTGGTCACGTCAAAATTTGGGGCAATCTCGCGCGCGATTTCGGCAGGCGTCAGCGGACCACGCGGGGCAGCAGGTGGCATGGCTATCGCTGGGCTGGAGAGATCGGGCACGCTTGCCTCTGATGGAGCAGCCGTCGCTGCATTTGGGCTAAAGTCTTGCGGCAACTCAAATTGCTTGGTCTCAAGGGGGGCAATCAACGGCGTTGAAGATGTCTTGCGGCCAAGATTCACCGTTACTTCGGGCAGAGGCGTTTCGGGGGCCGCCGCGGGCACCGGATCTTGAGCCTGGGCAAAAGCGCCTTGGCCTGGCCCCGCTGCCAACGTGAGAATAATCGCAAAAGGTGCAAAACGCATGATCAGTCCATTACATAGCGGATGGGTAGGTTTTTAAGCCCACCAACAAAATTGGCTTCCGAAAGCTTGGGTTCGCCTGCAAATTCGACGGATTTGAGGCGTGGCAGCAATTCTTCCCAGAATATCCGCATCTCCAGCTTGGCCAAATGTTGGCCTAAGCACAAATGCGCCCCATAGCCAAAGGCTAAATGCTTGTTTGGGGTGCGATTAATCCGAAATGCATACGGATCGTCGAACACTTCCTCGTCGCGATTGCCTGAGGGATAGGACAGCATCAGCCAGTCACCCTTTTGGATGGTTTGGCCACGCAAGTCATAGTTCTTAGTCGCCGAGCGCATGAAATGCCGCACAGGTGTAGCCCATCGGATCGATTCATCGACCAAGCCATGGATCAGATCCAAATCATTTTGAACTGCCGCCAATTGGTCTGGATTTTGGATCAAGCCATAAAGGCCAGCAGCCGTTGAGGACGAGGTGGTGTCGTGACCCGCCGTAGCAATGATGGTGTAATAGCTCACCGCTTCAAACGCACCGATCGGCTGCCCATCCATCGTGGCATTGGCAATTACGGTGGCCACATCTTCGGTTGGATTAGCCCGGCGCGCTTCGGTGATTTGGTTGAAATACATAAAGAAGTCCATCAGGACGGCCTGAATGTCGGCCAAGGCCTTTTGCTCATCCTCCAGCTCACCGCCCGAACGATTCATTTCGGGGTCTTGGGCACCAAATAATTCTTGGGTGAGCTTCAGCATGCGGGGCTCATCCACTTCGGGCACGCCCAGAATTTCCATAATTACCCGCAACGGGAAGAACAGCGCGATATCATTCAAGAAGTCGCACTGGCCGCCCATGCGCGCCATCTTATCGACATAGATGCGGGCAATTTTGCGGATTTGATCTTCAAGCTTGCGCAAATTCTGCGGCATGAACCAGGCTTGGGTCATGTGGCGAAACTTTGGATGATCTGGCGCATCCATCTGCACCAAGGTGCGAATTAAATGGGGCGAGCCGCCTGTTTGTTGGCGCACCTTCTGATCCACAGACTTGGTGGTCAGCGTGGTTGGCATTTCCCCACTTAAGAACACATCATTCTGGCGACTGATTTCAAGAATATCGGCGTGTTTGGACACAAACCAAAAGGGCTCAAAGTCTGGCAATTGGGTCTTGGCAAGGGGATAATCGGCACGAATTTTCGCGAAGGTTTCGTCCATCATGGCTTGGTTGGCATAAGTCTTTGGACTAACCACCGCCCGCGATAATTCATCGGGTAGGATCGGATCAGCAGACATCACTTATGCTCCCTCAACAGCCTCATGAGAACGGGCTTGTTGAGGGAACGTTGTGACGGTCAGGTTGCAGCGGTCAAGGGCATGCAGACAATTTTGATGTGATGGCCACCTATTGGTGGTGTCTTTGCATCGCTTAAGAGGCCGATAGGCTCTCCGCAGCCTTGATCCTAACGCCGCCGGCATGGGCCTCGAACCGATAATCCTGGTTCAACAAACGGCACGGCTGATCGCTATTGATCGCGCATTCCTTCTCCGTCAGCTTGACGCCATTCAGCTTGTAATCAAAGCGAATGGTATTGCCCAGAATGCTGCTGACAACCAATTCGGCGGGTTCGGGCTCTATCAGATTGCCAGACGTCAGCTCATACGGGGTTTGCGGCATGGGCGAGAGGCCCTGCAGACGACCGCCATAGATATTCTTGCCCCGGCTGATGTAGTCCGTGATATAGCCTGCATCAAACACCCCATCATTATTGAGGTCGCGGAAACACTGGGACCGGCGCACACCTTGATCGGGCCATAAGGGTGCACAAAACGCAACGCCATTATCCAGATTGACTTGGAATAAGATCGTGCCAGCAGGCACCGAACGTGGGTAAGCCGGACGCCGCGCAAGCGTATCGACCTTCAAGCGCGCAGTTTGGGTAACGCCCACTTCAAACTGGCCGATCACATCGCCCGTCTTCAGCACGTCGCCAGCTTGCTTGGTGCTAATCAATTTGGCTTCGAATACAAAATCGATCAACGGCATTTGCAACAGCTTGCCCGCAGGCGTGCGCTCATTTTGTGTGGCGGTGCGGTCGGCATAAGAGGGGCCCGCCACAGCTGCAGCCATGCCTAAGGCCAAAACCAATGTGCGTCCAAATGCGTTGGTAAAATAAGACATCAAACAACCCTTTTCCCAGATGCGCCGCCAATATCGCGACGCCCAATCTGCGGCTTTGAAAGGTGCAAGACCCGCTGTCGTTTCTAGCCGACAGTTTGGGCGACCCCCGCCGCGCTTCAAGCGGGACATAGGGATAGTTGCGGCGGATTGCCAATTACAAAGAGGTAAGTTTCTGAAGTTTAACGTTTAGGTAGCGTGAGCCTTTGACAAGGCAGACCCTTTTTTCGCTTTAGAGGCGCAACAGCGTTGTGATTGGCCACACGGCGATGGCGAGGCCGATAATAACCTCAATCGCGACTGATCGCACGACGTGGCTGTGCTGGGTGTTGCTATCCATGCTGTAGGACAAATAGCGGCCGAGAGCGGTAAACCACCAGCCAGCTGCCAAGACGGAACAGGCTGCAACCCCGGCCTCCTCGCCCCAGAAAACCATGAAGGCTAGCGCTGCCAGATGGAGGCCCAAAAACATGCCGCCAAAGGTTGCACGAAACTCAGCATAGCCCTCTGGCTGACCATTTTCAGGCTGCAAACGGACGAGCCTGCCTGCCCACATTGGATCAAGCATGCCCTTAACGCCAAGACCGGCCCCAAAAGCAAGCGTCCCAGCCGAAATATAAAAGACGATATCATACATAGGCATAGCCTCGAAAGGAACGTGATGATCTTTGGTCAATTTCCTGTATATTTGTTAATCGTAAAATTTCTTCCAACAGGAGTGCGTAAGGTTGGCCAGCGCGAACAAAACCAAGCCCGAACCCAAAAGTGTGGCGGCTTTTCTTGCAGAACTCGACGCACCAAATCGGGTAATTGAAGGCGAAGCCTTGATCGATCTGTTCGCGCGGGTAACGGGTCAACCCCCCGTTATGTGGGGCCCATCCATTATTGGCTTTGGATCGTACCACTATCGGTATGAAAGCGGTCACGAAGGCAATGCCCCGCGCGTGGCCTTCTCCCCGCGCAAAGCCAAGCTTGTCTGCTACCTCAAACTTGAATCGGTTGGCGCAGGCCCGCTACTCGCGCGGCTTGGCAAACACAGCACCGGCAAGGGCTGCCTCTATATCAACAAATTAAGCGATGTTGATCTTGGCGTGCTCGAAGAACTGGTGACCGATAGCTATCAGGAAATGGCCAGAGCCTATCCCAATTGAGTAAGCCCGCCCATATAGGGCACCAACACATCGGGTACGCGAATGGTGCCATCTTCTTGCTGGTAATTCTCCAAGACCGCCACCAAGGTCCGTCCAATGGCCAGACCTGACCCATTCAGCGTGTGGACAAAGCGTGTCGCCTTCTCGCCTTTCGCGCGGGTACGGGCATCCATGCGGCGGGCTTGGAAATCACCACAATTGGAACAAGACGAAATCTCGCGATACGCCCCGGTGCCATCATTCTGACCGGGCAGCCACACTTCTAAGTCATAGGTGCGCTGGGCAGAAAACCCCATGTCGCCCGAACATAACAGCATCCTGCGATAGGGCAGCTTCAAGGCTTCCAAAATACCCTCAGCGCATGTGGTCATCCGCTCATGTTCGGCGGCAGAGGTTTCTGGCGTCGTGATGGAGACCAATTCGACTTTCCAGAACTGATGCTGGCGGATCATGCCACGCGTATCGCGACCCGCACTGCCCGCTTCAGAGCGGAAACAGGGGGATAGGGCCGTCATGCGGATTGGTAGGCGCTCTTCCTCAAGGATTTGTTCGCGCACCAGATTGGTCAACGAGACTTCCGAGGTTGGGATCAAATAGCGCCCATCGGTGGTCTTGAACAAATCTTCTTCAAATTTGGGAAGTTGACCGGTTCCAAACAAAGCATGGTCGCGCACCAAAACCGGGGCATTGGTCTCTTGATAGCCATTGTGCTCTGTGTGGTGGTCCAGCATGAATTGGCCCAATGCGCGTTCAAGACGGGCCACTTGCCCACTCAAGACCACAAAGCGCGACCCTGAAATGCGCGCTGCGCCTTCAAAATCCATGCCGCCCAGCGCTTCGCCGAGTGCAACATGGTCCTTCGGGACAAAGGAGAATTGCGGTGGGGTGCCCCACTGCTTGACCACCACATTGCCCGTCTCGTCCTCGCCTTGGGGAACCCCAAGGTCAGGCAGGTTAGGCAGAGCTTGGATGATGGCATCGAGTTCTGCTTGCGCGACAGCTTCGATCTGACTGGATTGTTCAATCGTGGCCTTCGCTTCGGCCACTGCGGCCATCAGACGGGCAGCTTCGGCCTCATTCTTTTGGGCTTTCGCCGCACCAATGGCTTTAGAGGCCGAATTGCGTACGGCTTCTGCTTCCATACGCTGGGTCATGGCGGTACGCAGGCGGCTATCTATCTCTAAAATCGCAGGTGTTTGCGGCGACAAACCACGCAGCGCCCAGCTGGCGTCATAATGGGCGGGATTATCGCGGAGGGCTTTTAGGTCATGCATGATTAGGCTCTAAGTTGCTGTGCGCTCCTGATAGCGCGCGTTGGACGCGCCTGAAAGAGTACCCGCGCAGACAGAGGATAAGACTGCCCGATCACCTCGACAAAAACGCTTGTGGCCTCTATCTCGCGGGCATGTATCTGATCCTCGCCACTGGTCCGCGCGCCGCCATTGAAGGCGCTTCAAAACTCCTCGACGCTCTGGGTGGCTTTGGTGCCGTCGGCTGGTGGGAGTTAGAGCGTCGCCAGTTCAAGCTGGAAGCCTATGCCTACACCCTCGAAGGTGCCCAAGCGGGTGTGGGGGCCATCGCCATTGCCGACCCAGACTTAGACGCCCGCATTGCCCCGCTTGAAGATGCCGATTGGGTCAAGATGTCGCTCGAAGGCCTACCGCCCGTGCCCGCAGGCCGCTTTATGGTGGTTGGCAGTCATGATGTCGGCAAGGCGAAAAACGGCACGGTTGAAATCATCATTGATGCGGGCGAAGCCTTTGGGACGGGTCATCATGGAACCACGTCCGGCTGCCTCTTAGCGCTAGACCGACTGTTGACACGCGGCCAGCGCCCGCAACGCGTTTTGGACGTCGGCACGGGCTCTGCCATCCTGGCCATTGGTGCAGCCAAGACCGGTAGCCGGGTTGTGGTCGGGACCGAAATTGACCCCCGCGCCAATTATATCGCTGGCCTCAATGCCAAACTAAACCGCGTCGGCCCCACGGTTCGCACCTATGTGGCCAATGGCGTACGTCGCGCCTTGATACGGTCGCAAGGCCCGTTTGATCTGGTGTTTGCCAATATTTTGATGAAGCCCTTGGTGCGCTTGTCGCCAGACTTGGCCAGCATCGTGAAACCCGGTGGCCGTATCGTCTTGTCGGGCCTATTAACCCATCAAGAGCCCGCCATTCGCCGCGCCTATGGGCAGCGGGGTCTGGTGTTGGAGCATCGGTATCGCAAGGAAAATTGGTCGACCTTGACCTATCGCAGGCCCGTGCGCGCCACCTAATGCCCTCAAGCCCGGCGCGTTAAATCATCATACGAGGTTTCAGTCAGGCTGGTCAGGAATTCATTCAACATCTCTTGGAATTCCGACGCTTGCATATGCAGGCGGTTTGGATTGGGGAAACGATAATCCCAGAAGCTGGTGATATGGCTCATCACCCCCATGCTATGGCCCAATTCAATAAAGAGACGGGGCGCTTCCAGCAAGAACTTGCGGAAAGCCGCCGCATTTCCGTGCTCCACTAGGTCATTAAAGGCATCATCATAGAGGCCCAAAATCGCAACACAGCCCCGTGCTGCCTTTTGGATCGCCTTTTTCAGAGCAATGCGTTGGCTTGCGATCGAATTGTCCAACACTTTGTCCATGGCACCTTCGAGGGTGACGCGGTCTAGTGCCACCGAAAGGCTCTTCAACTTATTCATGCTGCCGTTGAATTGCCATTTGAAGTACAAAAAGCCCTTCCAGCTGAAGATGCTATCTTCAAATTGCTGACCATCGAGGCCCAAGGTGATGCGCAATGGGTCCAAGCGGGACTCGGTGTCCTTGGTCAGGATCGCATCCACCATACGCTTGATACTTTGGCCCATTTGGTTGTTGGAACCGCCAAAGGCTAAGGTAATCAATTGGCGAATTTGTTCGCCTGCGAACGTACGCATCCGCTCAATATCGGCATTTGACATGGCGAAATAGCAATCGGCGGGCGCAAAATCATGCCGCGTCAGCGTCTCTTTCAATAGGAACGGATCAAGGGATGGTAATTTCGATAACAGACTCAATAGTCTGAAGTCTTCGTCCATATTGCGTTGTTCGCCACCCAGCATTTCAATCAAGGTGGCCTGATAGCCAGTTTGCCCAATCAAAATCGACTGACCGCCTGCGCGCAGGGTCTTTTTGTCGAAGGGAAAAATGATTTTGGTCGCCACTGGGCTTGAGCGCGGCATCAGATAGGTTTCATCCGAGCGCAGTCGGTGTTTGACATAAATGGCGCGGTTTAACGTGGGATCTTGAAAGAAGGGACGACGTGCATAGTCATCCTCTTCCTTATTCTGTTCATATACTTGGAACAGATTAAGCACGCGACTGGTCGAGGCTGTCCGGTATAAGGCTTCAAGACTTCTGAGACCACGCATCTTTTCGAAATACCTCCCAGCCTTTGCGTGCTTTTTTTTGCCAGAACTTGGTTCAGCCAAAGACTAGTTAGGGGTTTGTAACCCAAGGGATGCAAACAAATTGTGAATCCGTCAGTAACATCGCCTTGCGCGAGATCGACCATAGCTCTAGGTTCAAGACATGTTTCAAACCTATGATGTGCGCGGTGGCGCTGACCAAGGCCGCAAGGCCCTTCCCCTGATCCGAGCTCAATTGGAGCAATTGGGCCTCGATGGCCTGTTTGTTCCCCATGAGGATGAATGGCAGAATGAGTATCTGCCCGATTGCGCCGAGCGCTTGGCCTGGGCCACAGGTTTTACAGGCTCAGCTGGTGCGGCCATCATTTTGCGGGACAAGGCCTATTTGTTCTCGGATGGGCGCTATACCCAGCAGGCGCTTAGCCAAACCGCACCCGAATTGTTCGAGCAACGTGACCTTGTCGATCAAGGCCCGGCCGTCTGGCTCAAAGCCGAAGCACCCGCCGGTGCGAAGATTGGGTATGACCCCCGCCTTGTGCCCCCAGATGCTTTGGCGCGCCTCAAAGAATCGGCAGCCCAAGCGGGCGTTGAATTGGTCGCGGTCGGCGTCAACCCGATTGACCAAGCATGGCAAGACCGCCCAGCGGAACCGAGCGCTGAAATTGTCCCCCATCCGGAGACTTTCTCGGGCGAGAGTAGCGCTTCCAAGCGCTCGCGCATTGGGGAAAAACTATCAGGCGATGGGATTGAGGCCAGCATTCTAACCTCGCCTGCCGCTCTGGCTTGGCTGTTCAATATTCGTGGCAAAGACGTCACCCGCACGCCATTGGCTTTGGGCAGCGCGATCCTCAACAAGGATGGTACCGCGCAATTATTTGTGAAGCCTGAGAAGGTGACACCCGAACTGCGCGGCTTCTTGGGCAATGAAGTGTCGATCAGCGCCGAGCCTGATTTCGTCGAAGCGCTCAAGCAAACCAAAGGCAAGCGGGTTTTGGTCGACCCCAGCCTATCTTCTGCCCATGTATTTGATGTGCTGCATGCGGCCGGCGCGCAGGTTGTTCGCGGGCAAGACCCCACGATCCTACCACGATCCCTCAAAAATGCGGTGGAGATTGCAGGCTCTAAACGGGCCCATGCGCGCGACGGGGTTGCACTGGCCAATTTCCTGCATTGGTTCGATCAGGAAGCGCCCAAGGGCAAACTGACTGAAATCGATGTGTGTAAGGCCATTGAAGGGTTCCGCATCGCGACAGGTGCTTTGCAGGATTTATCCTTTGACTCCATCTCGGGCGCGGGTCCGAACGGGGCTTTCCCACATTATCGGGTCACGGTGGAAAGCAACCGGAAAATCGATCAGAATAATTTGTTCCTGCTCGATTCAGGCGGCCAATATCTCGACGGCACCACCGATGTAACCCGGACGGTCGCAGTGGGCACGCCAAGTGAGGAAATGAAGGACCGCTTCACCCGTGTGTTGAAGGGCCATATTGCTTTGTCGCGCGTGCGCTTTCCAAAAGGCACGACCGGCTCAGCACTGGATGCTTTGGCGCGCATGAGCCTGTGGGAAGGTGGCTTTGATTATGACCATGGTACCGGCCATGGCGTCGGCTCCTATCTCGGTGTGCATGAAGGCCCCCACCGTATCGCGAAAGTACCCAATCATGTGGCGCTAGAGCCTGGTATGATCGTTTCAAACGAGCCTGGCTTCTATAAGATTGATGGCTACGGCATCCGCACCGAAAACCTGCAATATGTGACGCCTGCCTCCCCGATTGAGGGCGGAGAGCGGCCGATGCTGGGCTTTGAGACGCTTACTCTGGCCCCCATTGATCGCCGCTTGATCGTGGTGGAGATGTTGACCGAAGCAGAGCGCGTTTGGCTGAACCACTATCACGCCAAAGTTCTGGCTGAGATTGGACCACGGGTTGAAGCCGATGTGCGGGCGTGGCTGGAAGCGGCAACTGCACCGCTTTAGGTCTTATCGACTTTAATCCATTGACCTCGAAGGTCGGCTGACCCATCACAGACGGGTGAGCCGATCTTTAGCCCCTTTCCGACATACCTCTTTTGCCCGCTATTGGTGCGCCCGCGTCTTTTGGACCTTGGGTACCCAAATTCAAATCACAGCCATGGGCTGGCAGGTCTATGATATTGCGCGCGCTCGGGGCGATACGATTGAAGAAGGCGCGTTTCTTTTGGGCCTGATTGGCCTGTCACAATTTGTGCCCCTTCTGATCCTGTCACTATTTGGTGGACAAGCTGCGGACCGATTTGACCGTCGCCTGATCATTCTAGGCTGTATCGCGCTGAAGGTGGCCATTGCAGGTGCCTTGGTTGCCGCATCCGGCTTTGCGCCCAATGCCTTGATTGCCGCTATTTTTGCGGTTGCCATGGTGACAGGGATGCTGAACGCCTTTTTGCCCGCAGCCAGTTCCGCCATGGTATCCAATTTGGTCCCGCGCGAGGAATTGCCCCAAGCCATCGCGCTCATGTCCTTAAGCTTTCAGGGCGGATCAATCCTTGGGCCTGCCATAGGCGGTCTCCTTTTCCATTTCGGGGCCAATGTGCCCTATAGCGCGGCTTTGGGCCTGTTTATCTGCGGCTGGATTTTGGCATTTTGGACCAAGGCACCACCGCAAGAAAAAGTTGAAAGCGGGCGCACCTTTGCCATGATCAAGGAAGGCCTGATCTATGTGCGCGACAATAAGATTGTGCTGGGTGCGCTCAGCCTTGATCTTGCAGTCGTTTTGCTGGCTGGTGCGACGGCACTTCTGCCTGTTTTTGCCCGCGACATCCTCCATGCGGGGCCAACGGCACTGGGCGCGTTGCGGTCAGCCGGGGCAATTGGGGCGGGCGTGGTCTCGATCTTTTTGGCGATCAAGCCGATTGAGCGCCATGTCGGGCGCTGGATGTTTGGCGCGGTCTTTGTGTTTGGCTTGGCGACCTTGGGCTTTGGCCTATCGACCACCTTATGGATTTCAGTAGCTTGCTTGGCGCTTGCAGGCGCGGCTGACATGATCTCCGTCTATGTGCGCTCCTCGCTGGTGCAACTGGCCACCCCCGATGCCATGCGCGGACGGGTGTCGGCGATCAGCTTTGTTTTCATCTCTGCGTCGAATGAAATGGGCGAGTTCCAATCTGGTGTTGCCGCCCGCCTGCTTGGCCCCGTCACAGCTGTTGTCGCAGGCGGCATTGGTGCCGTCTTGATCGCTGGGGCGTGGATGCGCCTCTTTAAGCCCTTGGCCGAGGCCGACCGCTTTGAAGATGCCGCGCCAGAAAATCAGGGCTCGACCAAGTCGTCTTGATCAGGCTAATCTCAAACAAACACAAAATTAGGGAGCACGACCATGGGCGTTTTAGATGGGAAAGTCATTCTGATTACGGGTGGTGGCAATGGCATTGGCCGCGAATGCGCGCTGCAAGCCGCCGCAGCAGGGGCCAAAGTTGTTGTCAATGATTTGGGTGGCTCGGTTACCGGGGGCGATGAAGGCTCGGTTGGCCCTGCCCAAGCGGTAGCCGACGAAATCAAGGCTGCGGGTGGCCAGGCTGTTGCCAATTCTGACTCCGTGACCGATTTTGCCGCCGTAAAGGGCATGATTGAGCAAGCCAAGGATGAGTTTGGTGGCCTGCATGCCATCATCAATCCCGCAGGCATCTTGCGCGATGGCATGTTCCACAAAATGTCTGAAGCCGATTGGGACGCGGTGATCGATGTGCATTTGCGCGGCGCGTACAATGTCACCCGCGCCAGTGTGGAATTGTTCCGTGAGCAACAAGACGGGGCCTATGTCCTCTTCACCTCCACGTCTGGCATTATCGGCAATATTGGCCAAGCCAATTATGCGGCCGCCAAAATGGGTGTAGCGGGCCTGTCCCGCATCATCGCCATGGAAGGGGCGCTTAAAAATGTGCGCTCTAATGTGATTGCGCCCTTTGCCTGGACCCGCATGATCGCCACCATCCCTGTCAAGGATGAGGCCAGCGCCCAACGGGTGGAGCGGATCCGCACGCGTATGCGCGCCGATCAGGTCGCCACCTTTGCAGTCAGCCTGTGTTCAGCTGCCGCCAGCCATGTAACGGGTCAAATATTCGGCGTACGCGGCAATGAAGTGGTCGTCTTTGACCAACCACGGCCTGTTCGCTCGGTATCGAGGATTGACGGATGGACACCAGAAACACTGATCGAACATGGACTGCCCGCTTTGAAAGGTGGATTCATGGGACTGGAAGCCACCGCCGGGGTCTTCACCTGGGACCCCGTCTAAGCAAGACTGGCCTCGCGCTCGCGCTGTGCGGGCTGGTGGCTCTCGCCGCCAGTCCCGCGCTAAGCCATGGCAGCCACACCCACCCCAATGCGGCACCCAAACCTGTTTTGGTGCTGGAGGGGGAGTTTGTTGCGACCGAGATGAGAGGTCGCCCCCTCAACCGCGCTGGCCAAGCGCCCAAGGCGACATTGATCTTTCTACCGCAAGATGGCGTCAGCGGCTCGACCGGCTGTAATCGCTTCAGCGGCAAATTGGTACGCGGGGGTGCCGAGAGCACGCGGTTTGGCCCGCTTGCCATGACCAAAATGGCTTGTACGGGCCCTGCAGGTGCGTTGGAGCGCGACGTGCTATCAGCCTTACGCGCCACCCACCAAATCCGGAAATTTGGCGGCGAAGTCCGCCTCCTGTCGGCCAATGGCCGAGTGCTGGCGCGGCTACAAACTGTGAGCGCGCGCGCTGAAACCGGTCCAAGCCTCTATGGCAAATCATGGACCTTAGTTCGCTTGAATGGTCAGGCGCTCGACCCGCAAAGCGTGCGGCCACAAGTCAGATTTGACGGCAATCGCATCAGCGGTACGACCGGGTGCAACCAGTTTTCAGGAACCCATGAGCGGGCTCTAGGTAAGTCGCGTTTCTTCAATATGATGCAGACAGAGCGGGCGTGTCTGGCTGCGGTGGGCGACCCCATGGCCGTTGAAGCCGCTTTTGGCGCGGCCCTCAGCAAAGTCGATCAGATCAGTTTGACGGCCAACCAATTGACCCTCAAGTCCAGCACATCGCCAGATATATTGGTCTTCGAAGCGGCCAACTAGATATGCCAAGGCGGGGTGCGCCCGCCAAACTTCTTGATCATGAAGTCAGA
This sequence comes from Aquidulcibacter sp., assembly GCF_020253525.1. GTDB lineage: Bacteria > Pseudomonadota > Alphaproteobacteria > Caulobacterales > Aquidulcibacteraceae > Aquidulcibacter. The sequence goes on along the minus strand of NZ_JADCBK010000023.1, from coordinate 21,813 downwards.
AAAAACCTCCAAGCGCTTTGGCTTGCCTCGACCGGGTGGGCTTAAAAGGTGGAGTGTCAATTCAGGTGACCGCCAATCTTCCAGCGCGCGCTCTAGCCGACCTGCACGCAAATCTTCGCATACCAGAAAGTCGGGCAAATAGGCGACGCCCAGCCCCTCGCGCAGGGCGGGCATTTCAATCTCACCGCCATTGATGGTGATGGGGCCTTGGACCCGGACCCGTAAATCTTGGCCTTCAGCGTCGACATAGCGCCACAGTGAGTGATTGGGCGTGTTGGTGTAGCGAAAACAGCAATGCATGGCGAGGTCTTCTGGCCTGCGCGGCTTGCCCCGCTCTTGCCAATAGGCCGGGGCTGCTACCGTCAACAGGCGCACGGGGGCGAGTTTGCGGGCCAGTAGACTGGAATCGGGCATCGTGCCGATGCGGATCGCCACATCAAAATTATCGGCCACCATATCCACTGTGCGCTCATCGACCGCGAATTCGAGGCTGATTTCGGGATAAGCACGGATGAATTCGGGCAAAAGGTCTGCTAGCCATAAGCGGGCAAAGGCTTGGGGGGCGGCGATTTTCAAATTACCGCGCGGCACCTCACGGGTCTCGCGGGCTTCATCTGCTAAGGCCGCAGCTTCTTCCATGATGCGTTGTGCCCGGGCATAAGCGCGCTGGCCCGCATCAGTCAGCGAGAATAGCCGCGTTGTGCGGGCAAACAGAAGCACACCCAGCTTTTGCTCCAGCTCTGCAATCTGCTTAGACACGGTTGCCTTCGACAAATTCAAATCGCGGGCGGCCGCCGTGACGCTGGCGCGTTCAGCCACTTTGGCAAAAGTCGTCAGAAGATCGAGATCAAGGCTCATGCGTCGCACCCTGCACTGATTAAAACTTCGAAACAATCGGTTTCGTTTTTCCCTAGTATTCGAACAATCAACTTTCGTCCATAAGGCGTTTCAACATCTGTCGCTTTTGTGGTGACAGGTTTAGAAAAAGGTCTCCTCCCATGACGAAAATCGCAATCATCTATCATTCGGGTTATGGCCATACGGCTGTGGTGGCAGAACATGTCGCCAAAGGTGTAACCGAGGCCGGTGGTGAAGCTGTGCTGTTGAAGATCGAGTCCGCCGCCCAAGATTTCAGCGCGATTTTGGATGCAGCCACTCAAGCTGACGCCATCATCTTTGGTGCCCCCACCTATATGGGCGATATCTCGGCACCTTTGAAAGCCTTTTTTGAGGCCAGTTCGAAAGTCTGGTTCACCTTGGGCTGGAAAGACAAAGTGGCTGGTGGCTTCACCAATTCCTTGAGCTTTGCTGGAGATAAGGGCCATGCCCTTAATTCCATCCTGACTTTGGCCATGCAGCACGGCATGATCTGGGTCGGCACAGGTCTCGCACCTGGCGCACATAGCAATAGCGATGCAGCCCCTGACGTCGTCAATCGTTTGGGCTATTATGTTGGGGTTGCCACCCAGTCTGACAATGCGGCACCCGAAATTACCCCGCCAGCTGGCGACCGTGAGTTTGCCCGCCTCTATGGCGTGCGCATCACGGAAATTACACAGAAAATGAAAGGTTAAGCCATGATTGAAAAACGCGAATTCAACAGTCTGGGCCGGTTCAAAAACAGCTGGCTCAATGCCCGCCACCACTTCTCCTTCGGCCATTATCACGACCCAAAGCGCACCCAATGGGGTACGATCCGGGTGTGGAATGATGATGAGATTGCCCCAGGCACTGGCTTTGATCCCCATGGCCATGCCGATATGGAAATCATCACCTATGTCCGCGAAGGGGCCATCACGCACAAGGATAGTTTGGGCAATGTCGGCCGTACCGAAGCAGGCGACGTCCAAGTGATGAGCGCTGGCACCGGCATCACCCATGCTGAATACAACATGGAAGATAAAACCACGACGCTCTACCAAATCTGGATTTTGCCAGAAAGTGCGGGCGTGGCCCCCTCCTGGGGGGCGGCGAAATTCCCTAAGGATGATCGCTCCGGTCAGTTTGTGACATTGGCTTCAGGCTATTCTGAAGATGAAGGTGCTTTGCCAATCCGGCAAAAGGCCCGTGTTCTGGGCGCGACTTTAAAGGCTGGCGAAACCGTCACTTATGATCTGTCCGCTGGCCGTCACGCCTATTTGGCTGCCGCCAAAGGCGTGGTCGAGCTCAATGGCATCGACCTTTATGAGCGCGATGCTGCTGCGATTAAGGACGAGCCCAAATTGACCATCAAAGCGGTGGTAGACGCCGAACTGGTATTGGTCGACGCGCCTTAACGCTGCATTGAGGCTAACCTGCGAAGCTGGCCGTTCTTCGAAAGTAGGACGGCCAGTATGTTGTTTAACAAGCCTCCCTCCCCCACACGTCCGCGCCGTGGTGCCGGCCATGAGCCTCGCCCGCGTCCCGCAGGACCGCGGCCCAATGGGCCTGACACGCCTTTGATGGAACCCGCCGCCCTCGACCGGGCGCTGCGTCATGCGGCTTGGCGAGACCCCCGGGTTGAACGCAAGAAATTCACCGAAGTCTATAGTGCCGTGCGCACTTTGGAGCGCACAGCCGCCTATGTCGACCAGGCGCTTGAACGCTTGGCCGAAGTCGCCGAAGCCCTTCGCATTGGGCAAACCACCGAACATGATTTGATGCGCGGCCTACAGGCTGCCCGGATTGAAGAGGTGCTCGATAGTCTCGATCGGCTCTCCAAGATTGCCGCCGATGGCAAGCTGAATCTGCTCCACGGCGAGTCCGAAAGCCTCTATCTCGACTTCGGGCATGAGGCGTTTCGCTATGTGCTGCCGCCCTTTGATCTGCGACGTGGCCCCAAAGGCCTCGACATTCCCCACTTGAAAGATGGGTTTGAGAATAGCTCAGACGTGCAGGCAGTTAGCCAAGCGGTCAGGCTTGCTCACGTCCGTGTCAGCCAATTTGCCGCCCGCCTCAGCCATGACGCGGGCATGTTGGTGCGCATGGCCAAAACCTATGAGGCTGATATCTCGGTTGAGACTGAGGAAGGCGCTAGCCACACGCCCGTCGACTGAGTTACCCGACCGTCAAACTGAACCATTCAAGCCTTGAGCACGTAGAGAGGCTTGAAAGGTGTTTAACATGTTCAAAGCCCTCCAAAAGGCAGCCGCCCTTACCGCCGTCGCCATGAGTATGGCCGGTTGTGCCACCACGGCAGCCGCACCAACCGCTAAAGCCCCCCAACAGCTTGTCTTGGAAGATTATTTCAAAGGCAAAACCACCGCTTGGGGCGTGTTCCAAGATCGTAACGGCACCCTGATCCGTCAGTTCAAAGTCGATATTGACGGGCAATGGGATGGCTCAGTCCTAACGCTCGACGAACGGTTTGATTATGCCGATGGCGCGAAAGAGCAGCGCATTTGGAAGATCAAAAAGACCGGGCCCAATACCTATGAGGGCACTGCAGGCGATGTCCGCGGCGTCGCCCGCGGCCTAATCCAAGGCAATCAATTGTCGTGGGTCTATGATGTTGATCTGAAAGTCGGTGATCGTACTGTCCTGGTGACCTTTGATGACCGCATGTGGTTGCAGCCCGACGGGATTTTGATCAATCGGGCGAAAGTGAAAAAATTCGGCATTGTCTTTGGCGAAGCCATCATCGTGTTCCAACCTGCGAAGCCCTAAGAAGACAGGCGGGTCTGCCTAAAATTTAATGTTGGCCCGCCTTGCCGAAACCGCATTTTGCGCTCATTTTAGGGGTTGGTTGGGGCTAACTTGGTGCCGCACTGCGGTTCGACACAAAGGAGATAGACATGGTGAAGTTTTTTTCTGCCGCTGCACTACTCTTGGCGATGACTTTTGCTTCCCCTGCATCTGCCGGTCAGCTGCAAGTCAATGTGACTTATGGCGAAAAGGCACAAGAAAAGATCGAAAAGACCTATGGCGTGCGTGAAAAGGCCGTCATTCAGGAAATGGTTGAATCGAGCCTGAAGGAGAGCCTTGGGGATCGGGTCGCCCGCGTTGATGTTGTGATCCACGATCTGACAGCCAATCGTCCCACCTTTAAGGAATTGGGCGATAAGCCAGGTCTGTCCATGCAAAGCTTTGGTATTGGCGGGGCCGATGTCTCGGGCAAAGCCTATGATGCGGCAGGCAATCTGATCGGCGAAGCACGCTATGACTGGACCGGTGACATCATCTGGGCCGACACAGCTTGGGTTTGGTCTGATACAGACCGGACCTTGTCGGTCTTCGCGCGTAAGCTGGCGAAGGCAGTTCCAGGCTAAAACGCTTTGTGAGGCGAGATATCCTCGGCAAGAAAACACCAACGGGGCCCAAGCGGCCCCGTTTTTTGTGGGTTGAAGGAGCGTTTTTATAAGCGAATTGAAAGCGCCAACCCTGTTTCAAATTTAAACACAATCAGGCTGGAGCCATTTATAGGCAGAGGGCTGATTTCCAGTTTCGAGACACATCCTCCAACAAATCGCTCGAAATCGGGCGTTTAGTCGCAAGCTATCACAGAAACGTGATAAATTACCCTTGAGGAACGCGGGTTTCTGTGGCGTAAATTTTCAGCGCTTGGGCCAAATCTTGCTAGGCAGGACGCAAGCTCTTTCGAAAAGGGATTTGCGGCATGACCAAAGTTACCCACGTTTCAGTTGCATCATTGGATGGCATTAGTGCGTTTGAGGAAGCTTTGTTCTGCGAGTTCCGCGCCGCTAATCCTGATTTGACTAGCCCTTATTTTTCCCCGGACTTTTTGAAGGCCATTGCGCCCCACACACCCGGTGGCATGTTGGCGCGTTTTCACGATGGCGACGAGATTGTTGGCTTCTTTGCCTATCAGAAGCGCGGCCAAAGCTTGCAGCCCGCCGGTGCCCCGTTGGCCGATTATCATGCAGCAGTGATGAAAGAGGGCTATGGGCCAGACTGGTCGCTTCTATTGTCGGCAGCCGGTGCAAAGCGGCTTGAGTTCAATGGGCTGATTGGGGCGCAAGGCCTCGACCGCGCGCCCATCGTCAAGCATCGTCAAATCGTCGACCTCGTCGATGGTTTTGAGGCTTGGTTTGCAAGCCAGAAGGCCCGCTCGCCAAAATACTTCAAGAACTTGGGCCGATGCACCCGCAATGTCGCCAAGGACTTGCCGGATCTGACATTTGACTGGACCGAAGTGACCCCAGCCCTCTTGGATTGGGTTTTGGACCTAAAAATCGACCAATATAAGCGCTCGGGCATGCATGATGTGTTCAGCTGTGGCTGGACGCGTGACCTTTTGAAATCTCTGGCCGAGCAAAAATCCACCGGCGCGTCCCTCATGGCGGGTGTTTATCGCCGCGGCGACGACTTGGTGGCCGCTGAAATTTGCCTGCTGGATGGGCAAGATGTGCATTTCTGGTTCCCCGCCTATAACCCCGCCTATAGCCGCTATTCGCCCGGCCTGTTGTTGACCTTTGATATCATTCGCCACGCCGCAAAGCTTGGCTTCAAAGTGTTTGATTTCGGCAGCGGTGGGGAGGCTTATAAGTCACCCATGACCACGAATGGCCCCCTATGCTATGAGGGCCAAGTCGGCCAAGCCTTGGCTTTGCCAGTCAAGAATGACCGTTTGCAACGCGCGTGGCTCAGCGTGTGGCGGCGCGCCCATATTGTGCGGGCCTGCGAAGTCTCGATTAAGGGCAAACTCTTGGCCTGCTGGCGGCTTGTTGCACGGGCCCATATTCGCGCCCGTGCCCGTCTCGTTAGCCGGCCCCAGCAATCAGCTGCTTAAAGACCAATTTCAAGCGTACACATTTCGCCCAAGGATGGCCGGGCGACCGAGACCCGGCGCAGATTGGGCAGGCTTGGCTTCAAGCGTTCTGCCACCCACGCGCAGATATTCTCCAGCGTCGGCGTCTCAAGGCCTTCGATTTCATTCAGGAATGAATGATCCAGCACATTGCGGACTTCGCTGATGGCTTTGGCGAGCTCGGCAAAATCGCGCACCCAATGATCCTTGCCATCGGCTTCATCCTCTACCGACACATCCAGCCGGAAGGAATGGCCGTGCAAACGGCGATAGGGATGGCTTTCATCGCCTTGGTGGAGATGATGGGCGGCGTCAAAAGTTACGCTTTTGGTCAAGAGGCAGCGGGTCACGGGATTCCAAGCATTTTATGTGTTTGCAGGCTCAATCGCCATTGTGGATGGGCAAGACAATAGGCGACCGCAGCTTGGGTGTTTTTGTCCGTGTGCGGCCCGTCCATGGGTTGGAGGAAAAAATGGTCGAAAGAAAGCCCTTCAAACTGATCGGGCATAGCTAAGACTTGGGGATAAACCAGCTTCAATTCATGGCCAGAACGCTGGACTAGGGCTGCATTTGCCTTGGGGCTCACACAGATCCAATCCAGTCCGTCGGGGGCAGCAATGGTTCCGTTGGTCTCCACCGCGATCTCAAAGCCTGCCCGATGCAAGGCAGCAATGAGGGGCGGGTCAAGTTGTAATAAGGGCTCACCCCCGGTGCAGACCACATAGGGCCTGCCCTGCTGAAGGTCTGGCCAAAGCTCTGCTACGGCCGCGGCCAAGGCTTCAGGGGTTTCAAATTTGCCACCGCCCTCGCCATTGGTCCCCACAAAATCGGTATCGCAGAATTGGCAAACAGCCTCGCTTCGATCCTGTTCGCGGCCGCTCCACAAATTGCAGCCAGCAAAGCGCAGGAACACGGCCGGGCGGCCTGCCTGAGCCCCCTCGCCTTGCAGGGTATAAAAGCGCTCTTTTACCATATAGGTCATGGGGCCACGCGCGCGCCTTCTACTGCTTGACCCTGATGTTGGGCTTGCCATTGCTGCCAGCCCGCCGCGCGCAGCTCGCACGCCGGACACGTGCCGCAGCCATAGCCCCAGTCATGCCGCTGGCTGCGATCGCCCGTATAACAGGTGTGAGAATGCTCCAAGGTCACGTCAATTAAGGCCTGCCCACCCAAGGCAAAGGCAAGGTCCCACGTCTGCGCTTTGGTGAGATACATAAGCGGGGTCTGAAGCTTGAACGACACGTCCATCCCCAGCGACAAAGATTGTTCTACCGCATCCAAAGTCGCGCGGCGGCAATCGGGGTAGCCCGAATAATCCGTCTCGCACATGCCGCCGACCAGAACCCCTAAACCCCGGCGATAGGCCAAGGCACCGGCAAAGGTCAGAAAAACGAGATTGCGACCGGGCACAAAAGTCGTCGGCAAGCCAGAAGCCGCCATAGCAATGGCCGTATCGCGGGTAAGGGCTGTATCGGAAATTTGGCCCAAAAGGCCAAGGTCCAAAAGATGATCTTCGCCGAGTTTTTGGCCCCACTCGGGCATTTTTGTGCGGATCGCCTCTAAAATCACCAGCCGTTGGTCCAGTTCCACCCGGTGCCGCTGACCATAATCAAAGCCAATGGTCTCCACGCGCTCATAGCGCGACAACGCCCACGCCAAACAAGCTGTGGAATCTTGACCGCCTGAAAACAGGACAAGCGCATGTTTGGGCTCAATCACGAGGCAACCTTCACGGGGCAAAGTGGGGGGATGGAGGCGCTCCATAGCCTATTTTCAGCCAGACCGAAACTGCCACAGCGCAGAAAGCCCGGTGTGGACGGACGTCGCGTTCAAGCTGGCCAGACTGGTTCCAGCACATTCGAATGTTCAGTCAACCCTATGTATTCATTTCACTGACAACTTCATCTTCGCGATTTTTTGAAGTCACCAGCTGGGAAATGGCGGTTTTCCTTAACTAAGCCACAACACTCCTCAGCTAATGTCGTGGTTTCGTTACTCAACCAGTATCAAGAAGTTTAGGTGACACTTGAGCAGCATCGTGACTTACGTAAAACTGGACTCCGAGACACTTGAAGCTGTCTTGAAACTCCATGAACGTTATGCAGGCGGCATCCCAGGTGGCAAGCGAGCCTCTTTGAAATTTGTCGATCTGTCGGGCGTTGACTTGTCAGGTCGCAATCTGGCCGATGCCGAGCTGACTGGATGTATTTTTGAGAATGCCAAATTAATCAAGACGATATTTGAGCGGGCCATCCTGTTTGCCTGTGATTTTCGCAAGGCCGATTTGCGCGGCGCGCGCATGGCGAAGGCGGATATGCGCGGGGCGAACCTGAGGGGTGCTGACCTCTCCCATGCCGATTTGACCCAATCGGACTTCCGCGAGGGCGAAGTGGCGGTGGCCGACAAGAAAAATGGCATGATGGTCGTCAAGCACCGCATGCGTCCAGGTGACGCTGAAGGCACTTTGTTTGTGGGCGCTACGCTTGACGGCTCGCAATTCAATGGCGTGCAAGCCAAGGGTGCGGATTTCCAAGATTGCTCGATGAAGGGGGCTAAGCTCTCTGGCGCGATCTTGAAAGATTGCAATCTGACCGGTGCCGATCTGCAAGATGCCGACCTCACCGGTGCCCGCTTGGAAGGGGCGCATTTTGAGGATGCGATCCTGACCGGGGTTGCCTTGGGCTTTGGCAAGATTGACCCCAAAATGGCCAAAGGCGCTTTGGGGGACCCAACCGACAGCGCAAAGATTCGGGCGATCCAATTGGAAAACATGGCCAATGAACACCAGGCTTGGTGGGAAAGTAATGGCAGCGCCGGCAAGCATGCTAAGTTTGATGGCGAAGACCTGCGTCCGATGGCTTCCATGTTCAAGGGCATGCGCTTGACGGCGATTTCAGCGGTGAAATGCAATGGCGTTGGGGTTCGCTTTATGTCGACCCAGCTGCAAGGGGCTAACTTTTGTGAAGCCGATTTGCGCGGTGCGTGCTTCTTAGGGGCCGATTTGCGCGGGGCGAACTTTACCCGTGCGCGCCTCAAGAAGGCAGATTTCCGAAATGCGAAACTAAGCCCTCTACGCATCAGCGCCGACAAGACCAAAGCAACCGACTTTACCGGGGCTGAAATGCGCTATGCCAATTTCGACCAAGCCGATATTCGCGAAGCGCTTTTCTATGATGTCGATATGCTAGGTGCGAGTTTCCGCGGCGCACAAGCTACCGGGGCCAAGCGTGGCAAGTCGCCCCAGAGTGAGGGCGAAGACACCCTAGCAGCTGACGACACCGCGCCGGCCGTCTCGCAAGCTGCGGCAAACGCCGCCTAAACAATCCAAGGAAGAAGGCCCGATGGTGGCGGGAGAGAGACTTGAACTCTCGACCTCACGATTATGAGTCGTGCGCTCTAACCAGCTGAGCTACCCAGCCAACGCATCGGGGAGCCGTCATTTAGTGCGCATCGACTTTCGGGGCAAGTCTTTGGGTCAGTTGAGCCATGAGAGTTTTCCGTTTGGCCTCTGTGCGCACCAGTGCAGCCTCTTTCACATGGCCAAAACCACGCACATCGTCGGGCAAATTGGCCAGTTCAACGATCTGACGATGGGTTGCCGTGGACAAATGCTGTATCCAGATGGCAAGGTCAGCCAGATATTGATCGCGGAAAGCGCGTTCCATGGCCCGTTCTTCGGTCGCGCCAAATAGATCCAGCGGAGTACCGCGCAGGACTTTGCCATGTTGCAGCACTTTGAACGCCCCCAAAATCCAAGCACCAAAGGCCTGCTTTTTGGGTAAGCCCGTTGCGGGATCCTTCGCGCTCAGGAAGGGCGGTGCCAGCCAAATCTTCAACGACTTGTGGCCCCCCAAGGTCGCATTCAAGCCTTCCATATAGGCGGGATCAGCATAAAGCCGGGCGACTTCATACTCATCCTTATAGGCCATAACTTTGGCGAGATTGACCGCAACCGCGCGCGTCAAAGCATCGCCCAAGCGTGCTTCAGTCTCGGCTTTGCGAACTTTAGCAACCGCATCCGCATAAATCTGGGCATAGGTTTGGTTCTGATAGGCCGTCAGATGGGCGATGCGATGGGCGATCAAATCATCAAGCGATTTTTCGGGCGGTGGCTCGCGGACTGGCACCATTTCTTTCAAGCGTGCGGGATCATAGGCCGCCAAGCGCCCGAGATCGAAGGCCAGCACATTTTCATCAATTGCCACGCCATTAAGCTTGATCGCCCGATAAAGGCCGCGCAGCGATACCGGGACCAGCCCCCGCTGCCACGCAAAGCCTAAGAGGATCATGTTGGAATAGAGCGCGTCATAGAGATATTCTTCCGCCAAGCCTTCAGCATGGATGACCCCTAGCTCACGCACCGCTTGCGCGAACAAATCGACCTTGGGCTGACCGCGAAAGCCGCGTTTGCGGTTCTGGATGAATTCGCTCGTCGGCTGGATGTCAAAATTGGCGACAGCGCGCGTGGTTTCTTTGCAAACCAGATTGAGGCCATCGAGATTGGTTGCCACGATCAAATCGCCCGCGATCATCACGTCAGCTGATGCAGGGGGAACGCGGCCCGAGCGAATATCTTGGGGCTGATTGGCAATGCGCACATGGCTGAGCACCTGCCCACCCTTTTGGGCAAGGCCAGTCATATCCAGCGTGGAAGAGGCCTTGCCATCGACATGGGCCGCCATGCCGACAATGGCTGAAACCGTGGTCACCCCAGTCCCGCCTACGCCTGTGAAGACGATTGAGCGCGGCCGTTCTAAACTCATGGGCTCTGGCAAGGGGATATTGGTGGCATCAAAGGTCGGACGCGCCCGCTCGCGCTTGGCATTATGGCTGCCCTCAACCGTCACAAAGGAGGGGCAGAAACCATCGACGCAGCGGGTATCTTGATTGCACGAGGACTGATCAATCTGCCGCTTGGTGCCAAATTCGGTTTCGAGCGGATGGATAGACAGGCAATTGGATTGCTTCGAACAATCCCCACAGCCCTCGCACACGGCAGGATTGATATAGGCGCGGGTTGAGGTGGCCTTAAGGAGCTTGCGCTTGATCCGGCGGCGTTTCTCAGTCGCGCACATTTGGTCATAGATCAGGACGGTCACGCCCTTCGTCTCGCGTAGGCGGCGCTGAACCGCGTCCAATTCCTCACGCGGATAGACGCGCACCGAGGGCTCAAGCGCCACATTGGCATAGCGGGTTGGATCATCGGCGACGATCACAACTTTCTTAACACCCTCGCCCAGTAATTGCTTGGCGATTTGCGGCGTGGTTTGACCACTCTCGGTGGACTGACCACCAGTCATCGCCACCGCATCATTATAAAGAAGCTTATAGGTCACATTGACCTTGCCCGTGACTGCCGCGCGAATGGCCAGCGAGCCTGAGTGGGAATAGGTACCATCACCCAAATTGACAAAGACATGATCTTCATCGGTGAACGGGGCTTGACCAATCCAGCCGATGCCCTCCCCGCCCATTTGGCTTGTCATGTCGGTCTGACGGTCGGGCATGAAGGTTGCCATATAGTGACAGCCAATGCCGGCTAGGGCGCGCGACCCTTCTGGCACGACCGTCGAACTATTGTGCGGACATCCTGAACAGAAATGGGGTGTGCGGTGCGCATCCCCCTCTAAGGCCCGTGCCCGGTCCTTGCTTTCTTGTACCCGGTTCAAATAAGCCAAGGCCTGTTCGCGGTGGGGGCCCTCGGGCACCAGATCAAACAAAGTCTTGGCCAGTACCGGGATGGAGATAGAAGCTGTATCGGGCAGCAAAGGCTTGCCATCCAGGCCCTTCTTGCCAATCACCCGTGGGCGCTTGCCATCAGGCAAATCATATAAGGCATCGCGGATTTGCGGCTCGATCAACGCGCGCTTGTGCTCCACCACCAAAAGCGTCTCAAGACCAAGGGCAAAGCCACGCAGGTGATAGGGCTCTAACGGCCATGGCATGGCGACTTTATAAATGGTGAGGCCCAGATCGGCTGCCAATTCTGGGCTGATGCCCAAAGCATCCAGTGCTTCGAAAATATCGCGCGTCGCTTGGCCGGTTGCCACCAGACCGATCCGACGCTTGTCCCCGCTCAAAATCTCCCGGTCGAGACTATTAGCCCGCACAAAGGCTTGGGCAGCAGGCAGCTTATATTGGCGCAGGCGCGCTTCCTTTGCCATCGGATCATCCCCGCGACGCAGGCTGACCCCTTCGGGTGGCAATTCAAAGTCAGTTGGCAGGCGGATGTCAAAGCGGTGGGCACCTACGTCAATCACCGCGCCAGAATCCATCGTATCGGCCAGAGCAATCAGGCCCGTCCAAGCGCCAGAAAAGCGCGACATCTCAATGCCATAAAGGCCAAAGTCCAAAACGTCTTGGATCGATGCTGGCGACAGAATCGGCATTTCTGCATCGATAAAGGCAAATTCGGATTGGCTGGGCAGGGTTGAGCTCTTGCAAACATGGTCATCGCCTGCAATCGCCAAAGTACCACCAAATTTGGATGTACCGGCAAAATTGGCGTGTTTGAACACATCGCCTGTACGGTCCACACCCGGTGCCTTGCCATACCAAATGCCAAATACGCCATCAAAGCGCGCCCCGGCAAACTGGCCCAATTGTTGGCTTCCCCAAACCGCCGTTGCCCCCAAATCTTCGTTCAGACCGGGCCAAAACTCGATATTGTGGGATTTCAAAAGCTTAGAAGCGCGCTCCAGCTGCATATCATAGCCGCCGAGCGGGGACCCGCGATAGCCAGAGATAAAGCCTGCCGTGTTCAATCCGGCCTTCACATCGCGTCGCTTTTGGTCCAAAGGAAGCCGCACAAGGGCTTGGATACCTGTCAGAAACGCTCTACCTTCGTCGAGTTCATACTTGTCGGTCAAAAGAACTTCGCGATGGAGCATCTGATTTGGCCCTCGGGTTTGCGACCATACGGAACATGGCCTGCTTTTATCTGGGCATCATCTTCTGTTTTCGCGGAAAAAGCTTGCTCTTTTTTTCGTTATTTGCGAAGAAATGCGCAAGATACATGTTCACTTTGCCAGCATTGAGGAAAATTCGTGTCGGAAGAACTAGACGCCATTGATGTACGCATACTCGATCTGGTCCAAGAAGATGCGGCCCTGTCTGTGGCCGAGATTGCCGACAAGGTCGGTTTGTCGTCAAGCCCATGCTGGCGGCGCATCAAACGGCTGGAAGAAATTGGCGTGATTACCAAGCGCGTAACCATCTTGGAGCGCGCTGCCTTGGGCCTTGATTTCGAAGTGATGGCCTCGGTGAAGCTGGCGCTGCCCAACCGCGAAAACCTTGAGAAATTCGAAGCCGCCGTGGCCACCTGGCCTGAAGTTGTCGATTGCGCAACGGTGACGGGGGCGGTTGATTATATGATCCGTGTCGTGACCACCGACATGCATGCCTATGATGGGTTTTTGCGCGATAAACTCTTGGGCCAAGGGCTCGTATCGGATGTGCAATCGCGCATTGTGATTCGCGTTGCCAAACGCACAACCTCGGTGCCCCTGGGGCTTAGCCAATCTAAGCGGCGTTAAGCACGGCAAAACCGCGCTCAAGATCGGCCATCAAATCCTCTTGTGCTTCCAAACCAATGGAATAGCGCACGATAGGGCCTTTGGGATGCAGGGCCGGAAATTGGCGGTTGATCTGGATGGTGCTTGGTAGGGCCAAGCTCTCAAACCCGCCCCAAGAAAAGCCCATCGAGAAGATTTGATAGGCTTCGGCCATGGCATTGATTTTTGCCGCAGCAACGGGCTTGAACACCACCGAGAACAGGCCGCCCGCGCCACTGAAGTCACGCTGCCAAATGGCGTGATCTGGGTGGGACGGTAAAGCCGGATGCAGCACTTGGGCCACTTCGGGGCGGCCTTCCAGCCAAGCGGCAATCTCGCGCGCCACCCGGTCTTGATGGGCCATGCGCAAGCCCATGGTGCGCAAGCCACGCAAGGTCAGCCACGCATCTTCTGCAGACGTCCCAATACCCAGCATCTGGTGCATGGTCTTCAGCTTGATAAGCCAGTCAGGGCTGTTTGTGATCAAAGCACCAGCCAGCACATCGGCATGCCCGCCCTGATATTTGGTCAGGGCCTGCATCGAGATATCCACGCCCAGATCAAACGGCTTCATATAGATGCCTGCCGTCCAGGTATCATCGATCAAGGTTGCAACCCCGCGCGCCTTGGCAGCAGCTGTGATGGCAGGCACATCTTGCAGCTCAAACGTCAAAGAGCCGGGGCTTTCCAATATGATCAAGCTGGTATTGGGCTTGATGAGGCCTGCAATATCGGCCCCGATGCGTGGATCATAAATCTCTGTTTCGACGCCGTATTTAGCCAAGACTTCGCGGCAGAACCGGCGGGTTGGGCCATAAGAAGAATCCGTCAACAGAACATGATCGCCCGCCTTGGTCGCCGCCATCAGCGCAAGGGTGAGCGCTTGCAAACCAGAGGGGGCCAAGACGGTTCCAACCCCGCCGGAAATCTCGGTCAAGGCTTCGCAGAGGCGATCTTGGGTCGACAGGCCTTCGAGGCCATAGCCCTTTATGTCGCTTAAAGGGCCAGCCCGATAAAGATCATCGGCCTGATCAAACAAAAGGGTAGAGCCGCGCTGGATGGGTGGATTAATCACCCGCTCATGGGAAAATGGATCACGGCCGATCTGTACCAATCGGGTGGCAGCCGAAAGCCCGTCGCCACGGCCACTTTTGGGCGTCTTGCTCATCCAGCAGCCTCAGTCTCGATTGGGGAAGCAGGGTCTGCCGCCCACTCACTCCACGCCCCGTCATAGACAGGCACGTCCCACAGCCCAAGCCGGGCTAAAGCCAAAGCGATGACACAAGCCGTCACGCCAGAGCCACACGTGGTCACCAAACGCTTGCTTAAATCAATGCCAGCAGCCTTAAAGACTTCGGCCAATTCGGCAGGGTCCTTCATGGTATTGTCGGGCTTTAACAGGGTTGAAAACGGCACGTTAAAGGCCCCGGGCATATGGCCACTGGGCAGATTGGGGCGTGGCTCAGGGGCTGTACCCGCAAATCGACCAGCCGGGCGGGCATCGAGAATTTGGGCACTTTTGGCTTCGATTTTAGCCAGAACTTGCGCTTTGTCGCGGATCAAATCAGCGCGGCGGCGCACGGTGAAATGCCGCTCGCGCGCGATGGGTGGCATATCCTCAAGCTCTCGACCTTCAGCCTGCCATTTGGGGAGGCCGCCATCGAGCACAACCACATCATCATGGCCCATATGGCGGAACATCCACCACACACGGGCAGCCGAAAAAACGCCCGTGCTGTCATAGACGACAAGACGCAGGCCATCGCCCAAGCCCAGTTTTTTAACCCGGCTCGCAAATTTCTCCGGGCTCGGCATTATGTGCGGGAACGGGCTTGCGGTATCGGAAATCTCATCAATATCAAAGAAGACAGCGCCTGGAATATGGGCGGCATCATACTCTTCCTTGGCATTGCGCCCGGCACTTGGCATATGCCACGAGGCGTCAATAATGCGAACATCTGGCGCGCCCAACTTATCGGCAAGCCATTGGGTGGAAACTAAGGGATCATCAGGATTGGCCCAGCCTGCCATGTTCGTGTCCTCAACCAGCTTCTTGCGCTGCCCGCCCAAGGCGTGCCACACGGGGTTTTTTCAGTGCTTATGATCCACTAAAGGGATTTCAACGTAAGTCGCAAAGACTATCTCACAAACCGGCGGCACAACCAAACCCATGAACGACGAATTCACTGCTCATACGATTGAAAAGGATCAGCGCTATCAAGCGCTCATGCTGGACTATGCGGCTGGCAGTCTGCCGCGTGGGCCTGCCTTGGTCGTTTCTGCGCATTTGGCGCTGCAGCCGCAGGCGCGCGAGATCACGCGCACCTTTGATGCGGCCGGCGGCATGCTTCTAGATACGATTGAGCCCGTTGAAATTGCGCAGCCTGCTTGGCTGGAAGCTGAAACCGGCACCGATTATTCCAGCCATTCCTTGCGCGAGATTGACGATATGGCCCATGTCTTGTCCTCCATCGATCAAGGCCGCTGGCGGCGCAATCTGGCAGGCATGTTGACCATGCCGCTGCCTGGCTGTGATGCGGAATTGCTGAAGCTGGAAGCAGGTCGGAAAGTGCCAGAACATGGCCATTCTGGCCTTGAAGTCACGCTCGTCCTATCGGGTGCCCTAGACGATGGTAATCAAATCTACCGTCGGGGTGAGTTGTTGGTGCATGACGAAGATAGTGAGCACCAACCCGGTGCCGCCAAAGGTGGCGATTGCATCTGCTTGATCGCCCAGACCGGCAATGTGCGCCTTAAAGGGCCACTTGGGTGGTTGATTAACCGTTTCAACTAATTTTTGCCCGATAATTCCCGTCGGTTTGATTGAAAGAGGCTTTGCGATGTTATCCAAAAGCACCCTCCAACTATGCCTTCTTGCCTCTACCGTCGTGTTAGGTAGCGCAGCTGTGACCTCGAGTGCGGCTGCAGCGACACCGGGGCGGACAGAATTTGAAATCCTGATGAATGGCAAACCCGTCGGCAAGCATATCGTCACGGTTTCCAGAAATGCCGACATGACCAATGTTCGCATTGCCATTGATATGGCGGGCAAAATTGGCCCCATCGGCTTCACCTATCGCCACCGCTGCGAAGAGGCGTGGCGTGGCAATCAATTGACCAGCCTGAATTGTTCGGATCAGGAAAATCGCTCGAATAAGTCAGTCGCCGCAAATCTGCGCGGGGCCAATCTCGTCGTCGATGGCACGGGCTTTAAGGGCACTGCACCCGCCGCCATTCTACCTTCCAGCTGGTGGCGGTTTAGCACCATCAATCAATCTCGCCTGCTTGATAGCCGCGATGGCAAGCTGAGCCGGGTGAATGTGAACCGGGTCGGCGAAGACGTGTTACAGATTGGCGGAACACCGGTTCGGGCTAACCATTACCGTGTGCGCGGGGCGGTCAATACCGATTTGTGGTATGATTCAACGGGCCGTTGGGTGCGCACCGCATTCAGGATTGCAGGCCAAAGCTTTGATTATCGGAAAGTGACGTCAGTCGCCAATTCGCCACGCGAATAGGGCTGCGCAGCACCATTCCTTCCGTTGGGTGCCATCTCTGCCTGCCATCGGGGCTAAACACTCTCATTCCTTCGATTGTTTGCAATCTCAGCCCTGATGCGGGCTTGTTCGGCAGCGTCAATTGGAAAGCCGCGCATCAGGGTGATGGCGATGATCTTCAAGCCAATGGGGATCGCGCAATAAAGCGCAACAAGGCTGTTTAGGGCCAAATCGGTTTGTTCCCCGCCTTGGGTGTTAAAGCCAACCAACCCCAAAATGCCAAAGGCAGCACCGGCTGCCACTGCCAAGGCCAATTTGGTCGCCACACTCCAGAGTGCGAAATAAAGCCCGGTTCTGGGGGCTTGGCCGGTCTTTAACTCGTCCAAATCCACCACATCGGCCTGCATAGCTGCTGGCAACACAATATCGGCCCCCAAAGCAAGGCCAGAGCCGATACAGACGATGAGAAACAACACCCACGCCTCTGGCCCGGTCACGCCAAGGGCGAGCGCAAAGACAAGGCACGCCCACACCATGGCCCAGCACCACACACGGTCCTTACCAAATTTGCCGCCAAGCCAAGCCCAAAACGGCGCCGAAACCAGCCCCGCAAGAAAATAGGTGCCGAGTAATGCCCCCTGTAAATCCGGCCGACCCAAACGCTCGGAAACGAAATACAGAAACAAGGTCGCAGGCAGGCCATTGGCAATGCCATTGATGATATAGGCGACGACTAAGCGGCGAAATGGCTCATTGGCCGCACAATCTTTCAGCCCCTCGCCTAGACTGGCAACCGGCTCAGTCGCCAGTGGGGGGTCTGGTACCAAGAGCACACATATGCCGCACGCAAGAGGCGTTGTGACCGCGGCAAACAGGCCCAATATGGCTAGCGCTTCTCGTAGCGCCCCGCCATTGGAGACAATTGCAACCAAACCTACCGCTCCAATCACGCCCAGCACAGTGGCAATCTCGCGCCAGGCTGTTACCACAATGCGTTCGCGATAATCCGGGCTCAGCTCTGCGCCCCACGCATTCAAGGGCAAGGTAATGGCCGCCCACGAGATGGAGACCATCAAGGTCCAAAAGGCGAAATAAGCAGCCCCCGCCCCGTCCGGCGGCGTCATAATCATAAAGGCCGACCAAGCCGCCAGCGGGCTTGCCAGTAAGACCCACGGCTTACGCCGCCCAAAACGGCCGCGCGTCTGATCTGACAAGCGGCCTGCTACAAGATCGCTCGCCGCATCCAACACCCGCACAATCAACAGAATAAGGCCAATCAGGCCCGCCCCTATGCCCACTTCCTTGGCATAAAAGGTGGGGGCAAACATATAGAAGGGCTGACCCAAAGCCGCGATCGGCACCGCTGGCAGTGCATAGGCAAACAGCCGCAAGGGGGAAAGCGTACGGGCTGTGCCGGGGGGTGCAGAGTCTTTCATGCAGGTAACATGGTGCCTGCAAGCCAAGCTGCCAAGCTGCTAGACAGCGCCGACATTCGCTCGTAAATGTGTGAAATTCGCACACATTGGTGTGGTCGTGTAAGATTAGCACAAAACGGATGTCAAAATGCCCTCTCTAGGCCGGAAATTCATCATCATTGGCGGCGCAGGTCTGGTCGGCAGCGCTGTCGCGCGGCATTTGGCCCAAGATGGTAGCGCACAGGTGATTATCTGTGATCAATTGGGGTCGAGTGCGTCGGGTAAATGGGCCAATCTGCCGTCAAATATGGCAGACCTTTGGACGCCAGATGATCTGATGACCCGTCTTGATAAAGCCTGGCGTGATGTGGCCGGTGTTTTGTGCTTTGCCGATGCCGGCCATAGTGCAGGCGATATGGATGGCTTGTTTGAGACCTCCTATCACCTCCCCCGTCGCATTTGGGATTATGCCGTTGCCAAACAGCGCGCCATTTATTGGGCCTCCTCGATGCACGTCTATGGCGCCGCAAAGCCGGACCTGTCGACCGACCCACATGTGATTGCAGGCTTCCAGCCCAAGACCGCCTTTGGCCGCGCCAAACAAGCCTTTGACTATTTCGCAGCCAGCCAAGGCACAGGCCCCGATGCCGCCCCAATCGCCACCGGCTTTCGCCTCGCGTCCGTCTATGGCCAGGGCGAAAGCCATAAAGGCGCTCTCGCCAGCTTGCCCAGCCGGGCACGCGCCCATGCTTTGGACGAACGCCCTCTTTCTGTCTGGGACGAACGCCGAGATTGGGTACATGTAGACGATGCCGCCCTGCTGATCACCCAGATCGTGTTGCAGGGCCATGCAGGCTTTTTCGATATCGGCAGCGGCGCCCTCACCTCGACCCAGGCCATTGTGAAGGCGAGTGAAGCGGCAACCAGCAAAGCGCTGGCCGTGGAAATGCGCCCTGCCCCCGCTAACGCCCACAGCCTCCAAACTGCGGCAGCTGACCTCTCTGCCCTTGAAAAGCTGGATATTGCTTGCACATTCAGAACGATGGAAACTGGACTATCTCTGACGTGAGCGCGGCACGTGGCAATACCCCTGACGCCATCACCCATGCTGCCCGCCTGTTACAAGCACGCTATGGCGAAGATGGCGCTGTGATTGCCGTGATGCGCGCGGCGGAGGCCGCCGCCATGGGCGATCTTGAAATGGCCGATCATTGGGAAGCGGTGGCCGCCCTGATTGATTCCCCTGATGCCACCGCTCCAGATGCCCTCAATTAGAACCAACACACCAAAACGCCCCACAAAGCAGTTGCGCAACAGGCTTGATGATTTAGAAGGCCTATGACTGATCTGTCAGGGTCTTATGGCCCTGCCGTCTCAGCGACACACTCCGGGGACACTTATGACCGCTTTTGACCGTGACGCCTTTATCGCTGGTCTGCCGAAGGCAGAGCTTCACTTGCATTTGGAAGGCTCGCTGGAGCCTGAATTGATGTTTGCCTTGGCCCAGCGCAACAAAATCGCGATCCCGTTCAACAGCGTGGAAGAGGTCCGGGCCGCCTATAGCTTTTCGAACCTGCAGGACTTTCTCGACATTTATTATCAAGGCGCAGGCGTCTTGCAGACCGAGCAAGATTTCTATGACCTGACCATGGCCTATTTGACGCGGGTTGCCGCCGATGCCTGCCGCCATGTTGAAGTCTTTTTCGACCCACAAACCCACACCGATCGTGGCATTGGGATGGGCGTGGTGATTGGCGGCATCGCGCGCGCTTTGGCCGATGGGCAAAGCCAATTGGGCGTTACCTCAAAACTCATTTTGTGCTTCCTGCGCCATTTGGACGAAGACGCCGCCTTTGCGACGTTAGAAGCAGCTGAACCCTATCTGGACCACATCTTTGGTGTTGGCCTTGATTCCAGCGAAGTGGGCCATCCACCTTCCAAATTCGCCCGTGTCTTTGAAGCTGCCCGCGCCAAAGGCCTGCATTTGTTTGCCCATGCAGGCGAAGAAGGGCCTCCCGCCTATGTCTGGGAATCCCTCGACCTGCTTAAAATCGACCGCATTGACCATGGCAATCGCGCTTTGGAGGATGAGGCCTTGGTTGCGCGCATTGCCAAAGACGGCCTGACCCTGACGGTCTGCCCTTTGTCGAACCTATCTTTGTGCGTCGTCCATGACCTCACCCAACATCCCTTGCGCACCATGCTGGAAAAGGGCCTCAAAGCCACGATCAATTCGGATGATCCGGCCTATTTCGGTGGCTATCTCAATGCCAATTGGCACGCCATTGCCAAGGCGCTGGACTTAAGCAAGCAAGAATTGGTCACTCTCGCCCATAATAGCTTTGCTGGCAGCTATTTGACGCCCGCTGAGAAACAGGCCCATGCTGAGGCGATTGAGGCTTGGGCAGCCCGCTTTTAGGCGCAGCGGCCACCGGCCTAAGGGCCTGAAAGGTGTGTAGCATGAGGATGACAAAGCCTTGGGCGCTCGTGGGTTTGGGGCTTGTCGCCCTCAGCGCCTGCGCCAGCCAACCCGCAGTTGAGAAGGAAGCGGGATTGATCTTCACCGCCGCAGATTCAGCCTCCAGCAAAACCCTGAAAATCGGGCAAAGCTTTGACGTGCGCCTGTTGGGCACACCGACGGCAGGCTATCTGTGGGATATCCAATCATTGCCTGCAGGCGTTGTTTTGGTCGACAAAACCTCGCGCCCAGAAAATCCAGAGGGCCGCAAACAAGGCATGGTGGGTGGTAATGATTGGACCATCTTCCGCTTTCAAACCATTTCTGCACCCGTGGATTTGCAAGGCACCGCCGGCCAAAGCCTGGTCCTGCGCTACGGTCGGCCCTGGGAATTAGAAGCAGGCCGCCCAGCCGAACAGATCTGGCGCATGCAGATTATGGTGAAGCCCGGCGGTTGAGGGGGCAGGGTAACCTCGCGCGCAAAAAAAGTTGCGCATGCAAACGGTGCAACAAGCGCAACTAGTGCTGCGCGCTCCATTTTTGGGCTTTTTATCTGGAAGCGGTTTTGGTGATCCCTCCGGTCCACCAAACCGCTTTGAATATCGTGACTGGGCGATTGGTCGCGTCAAATCGCCCACAAACAATCGAAGTTGGCCTTTGGTGTAGGCACGGCCTGCACCAAAGCCTTCCAGATGAAAAAACCAAAAGCGATGTCATCCCCGATGGCGTCAGCCAATCGGGGACCTTGTGCCGCAAACTCGCTGAGGTCCCCGCTCTCCACTTCGTTCCGGCGGGGATGACATCGTGGGGGGAATCTCCCCTCTCCCTCTGGGAGAGGGGACGGGGGTGAGGGCTTGCGCAGCACCAAAAAGGAAGTGGTGGGACATCTTAAACTACTAAACATAATCAGCTTTTGTGCCCCACAAGCCCTCACCCCTACCCGTCGACCTATAGGTCGACCCCAGTGGGAGAGGGGAGCGCATAGATAAAAACTTATCCCCCACCATCCAAACCTCGCCTAACCTTTCCCCGTTCCCAATGCGGAGGAGCTTCGGTCCGGGTTAAGCCGACTATTGGGGATTGGTAAGCGGGACTAAGCAGGGTTGAAGTGGCGACCTTGTGTTTCATCAGGATTTACCCCCCT
>NZ_JADCBK010000022.1 GCF_020253525.1 Aquidulcibacter sp. | reverse complement strand
TTCTGCACCACAGAGAATGACATTAGCGCCATCGCCCAAGCCATTGAATCGGGCGCAAACGAGTACATTATGAAGCCGTTTGACAGCGAGATAGTGCAGTCCAAATTTGCTGAAGTCGGTTTGGTCGCGCCCGTATGAGCCTGTCCCCCGCCCAACCCCTAACTGGCCAAGCCCCCGCGCGTAAAATCCGGGTGCTGGTTGTTGACGATTCCGCGGTGATCCGCGGTCTTGTGACCCGCTGGCTATCGGGGGAGGCCGATATTGAAGTAGTTGGTGCCGCTGTTAATGGTAAGGATGGCGTTGATCACGCCGAAAAGCACAAGCCTGACCTGATTATTCTCGACATCGAGATGCCGGTGATGGACGGGGTTACGGCCCTACCAGCCATCCGCAAGGTCGCGCCAAATGCCCGTGTGATTATGGCGTCTACCTTGACCCAGCGCGGCGCGGAAGTGACCATCAAGGCCTTGGCTGCAGGGGCATCTGACTATATTCCCAAGCCCGATGCGAGCCAATTGGCAGGCGCGGCCGACTATAAGCGGGAGCTTTTGGCAAAGGTTCGCAGTCTGGGTGCGCGGGCTGTTTCGGCTGCTAACCCAAGCCCAGCCTATGGCGCTGCAGCAGCAAGTTCCTCCGCGGGGCGGCCTCCCGCACCTGCCGGCCCCACGCTGCGCGCGGTGACACAAAAAGTAATCCCTGAAGCCATTTTCATTGGTTCGTCCACCGGCGGCCCAGAAGCGCTGCGTGAAGTGATTGAAGGTTTGGCCGGAAAAGTCCGCGTGCCGGTCTTCATCACCCAGCACATGCCGCCGATGTTCACCAAGATTCTGGCTGACCATTTGACCAAGCAGACCAAAGCGACGGTTGTGGAAGCAACAGATGGCCTGCAAGCCCAGCCCGGCGTCTTCTATATTGCGCCCGGTGATCGCCACATGATCATCAGTCGCAACCTGACCGTCACCCGCATCAGTTTAAGCGACGCCCCGCCTGAAAACTTCTGCCGCCCGGCAGTCGACCCCATGTTCCGGTCGGCGGCAGAGACCTATGGCGAAAAAGCGCTGGCCGTTGTTCTGACGGGCATGGGCCAAGACGGCCTGCTTGGGGCCAAGCCTTTGGTCAGCAAAGGGGCGCAACTGATCGCTCAAGATGAAGAAACCAGCGTAGTCTGGGGTATGCCCGGTGCCATCGCCCGCGCAGGCCTCGCGACAGCCTGTAAGCCAATTCAACAGATTGCTCCGGCGATCTTGAATGTTATGCGTGGAGTAAGTGTATGAAGCCCGCCGATTTTGAGTTTGTATCGACCATGGTGCGGGAACGTTCAGGCTTAGTCCTGTCAGCCGATAAGACCTATCTGGTTGAAAGCCGTCTGGCCCCGATTGCGCGCAAAGACGGCTTTGCCTCGATCGATGATCTGATCAGCGCCATCCGCGTCCGTCGCGATGCGAAGCTGATTGATGCTGTGGTCGACGCCATGACCACGAACGAAACCTTCTTCTTCCGCGATAAGACCCCGTTTGACATTTTCGAGCAGTCGATCTTGCCAGAATTGGTCGCCCGCAAGCGGGGCGGCACGATCAAAGTGTGGTGCGCGGCCGCCTCCACCGGTCAAGAGCCCTATTCCTTGGCGATGATTGCAGAAGCTATGGGCCCAAAACTGGGCGGCTGTAAGCTGGAAATCCTCGGCACCGACATTTCTGAGCGCTGCTTAGAGAAGGCCAAAGCCGGCATCTATACCCAGTTTGAAGTTCAACGCGGTCTGCCCGTGCAAATGCTGTTGAAGCATTTCAAGAAGGAAGGCGATGCGTGGAAAATCGACGACCGGCTGAAAACCAATATTCGCTACCGGACCATGAATCTGCTCGACGACTTCCGGGCCCTTGGCAAATTCGACGTGATCTTCTGCCGTAACGTGTTGATTTACTTCGACATGCCGACCAAGAAAATGGTGCTTGAACGCATGGCCCAACAAGTCGAAGGGCCAGGCTATTTGCTGCTTGGCGCGGCAGAAACCGTTCTTGGTGTCACCGACAGCTTTAAGCCAGTGGCTGGCAGCCGCGGTCTCTATGTGCAAGACCCCAGCAAGCTTGGGGCAAAGGCTGCGGCCTAATCAGCCAGCCAAAGCATCCATTTCGGGTTCAAACAAAACGTCCGAGCCTGCGGTGACCGAAGCCAACAGGCCCGGCACTTGCGCCAGCACGTTTTCGGCGAAAAAGCCTGCGAGCGAGATGCGCGCTGTCATATAGCCCGCATCGCCTGACCTAGCTTTGAGATGGCCGAGAGCCGCCAGTGCGCCTTTGGCCAAGGTCCAACCGCCTGTGACATCGCCTGCAAGCTTCAAAAAGGGCGTCGCCCCCGCCAAAGCATCGCGCTTGGCATTGCCAGATTGGGCGCGGATCAGCCAATTGGCGGCGTCAGAGAAGATATCCACCGCTTCGCTCAATCGCTTGCCAATCCATTTAACTTGCTCATTGCCGGCTTGCTCGCAAGCCAGGGCCGTAGCGCGCATTTCTTCGATCAAGGCGGCAATGGGTGCGCCGCCATCCATCGTCAGTTTACGGCTAACTAAATCAATGGCTTGGATGCCATTGGTGCCCTCATAAATCGCGGCAATCCGGGCATCACGGTAAAATTGGGCCGCACCGCCTTCTTCGACAAAGCCCATGCCGCCGTGGATTTGCACGCCCAAGGAGGCCACTTCCACCCCCATATCGGTGGACCAGCCTTTGGCGATGGGGGTCAATAATTCTTCGCGAGCTTTGGCAAGTTTCCGGGCCTCAGGGGTTGGCGCATGTTCGGAAACATCTGACGCCAAGGCCGTCATGTGGCAGATAGAGCGGGCGGCAGAGACTTTCGCCTTCATCGTCATCAACATGCGGCGAACATCGGCATGGTGGAAGATCGGGCTGGGGCCAGCCTCGGTCCAGCCTTCCGCACGACCTTGTTTGCGGTCCATCGCATACTCATAGGCCTTTTGGAACGCAGCATCGGCGACCGCGACACCCTGCAGGCCTACATTGAGGCGCGCCGAATTCATCATGGTGAACATATAGCTCAAGCCCTTATTAGGCTCTCCGATGATCCACCCTAATGCCCCACCCTTATCGCCATAGGACATGGTGCAGGTGGGAGAGGCATGAATACCCATTTTGTGCTCAAGCCCGATACAGCGCACATCATTATGGAGACCGGGATTGCCGTCCGCATCGGGGATGAATTTCGGCACGAGGAAAAGCGATATCCCCTTCACGCCCGCAGGTGCATCAGGCAGGCGCGCCAGAACCAGATGGACGATATTCTCGGCCATCTCATGCTCACCCCAGGTGATGTAAATCTTTTGGCCAAAAATCTTATACGTGCCATCCTCTTGCGGCACAGCACGGCTGGTCAGCGCCCCAACATCAGAGCCTGCCTGCGGCTCGGTCAAATTCATCGTGCCTGACCATTGGCCCGTCACCAGCTTGGGCAGATACAGCGCCTGCTGTTCGGCTGTGCCATGGGCAGACAGGGCTTCTACCGCACCCAAAGTCAGCATGGGGCAAAGCCCAAAACTCATATTCGCGGCATGCACCATTTCATGCACGGCCAAAGCCACGCCCTTGGGCAGGCCCATCCCACCAATCGCCGGATCAAACGGCACTGACAGCCAAGCACCTTCAACAAATTGCTGATAGGCTTCCGCAAAACCTTCTGGTGAAACCACCGTCCCATCGGCCTGAAGCTGCGTGCCTGCCCGATCCCCCGGTGCATTGAGTGGGGCCAGAACATCGCTGGCGAGCTTGCCTGCTTCTACCAAGATTTGCTCAACCAGATCCGAGCTTGCCTCCACAAACATGCCTTGTTCGCGCAAGGCCGAAAGCCCTGCAATCTCTTCTAGCGAGAAGCGGATGTCGCGAACGGGGGCAGCATAGGTCATGGAACTTTTTCCCAGAGGCGGTTGTTAGGTACAAAGTGACGAACTTCATCAATCCAAGCAACGGACTGTTTCAGATATTTTGGGTTTTGCCACTCGGCAAGACTGCCGATACGCACTATCTAACGCAGTGTCAGACGGTTTGCCATGATGCAAGCTGACCAAGACAATCAGCTAAAAGGACATTTGACATGCGTCGCACTTTTATTCTCGCACTCGCTGCCCCTGCCACTTTGCTCGCTTTCGCCGCCATGACGGCGACTGCCGCGACACCAGCCCCAGACGCAGCAAGAGCTGCTAATCTCGCTGCACAGCCTGCTGGCATTTATGAAGTTGAGCCTACCCATACTTCGGTCCATTGGCGCCTCGATCACAGCGGCCTGTCGACCTATACGGCCCGTTTTGACAAGATTTCGGGCACCATTAACTTCAACCCACAAAACCCAACTGCATCGAGCGCGGACATTACGATCGACGCGACCTCCGTGAATACGGGTCTGCCCAAATTTGACGCGGAAATCGCCAAGCAAGTCTTCAAGGCTGAAGCAAACCCCACCATCACTTTCAAATCCACCAAATTGACTGCGACTTCTGCCACCACGGGCACGATGACTGGCGATTTGACTGTGGCTGGCGTGACCAAGCCAGTTACTTTGAACGTGAAATACAACACCGGCCGTAAGAGCCCCTTCCGCGGTGTTCAAAATGTAGGCTTCTCCGCCACCGGGTCCATTAAACGTTCCGAATGGGGCATGAACAACTGGATTAATTTTGGAATTGGTGATCAAGTAGATCTGATCATCGAAGCTGAGTTTCTGAAGAAGGACTAAATCATGGCGGGCGAGACTTGGTCAGGGGCTAAAGAAAGCCAATCCTACACAATCGTGGCCATCCTGTTGCATTGGGTGATTGCTGCGGCAATCCTGGTGCAAATCTTGGGTGGCTGGGCGATGGAAGACCTCAAAGGACCGGAAAAGTTCGAGGCTTTCCAAGTACATAAAAGTGCTGGTCTGACCATTCTCTTGCTCTCGCTATTTCGCCTGTTTTGGCGGCTTGCCAATCCCCCACCCCCGCTGCCGGAAGGTATGAAGGGGTGGGAAGTCGCGGCCGCCAAATTCACCCACATCGCCCTTTATGCCTTAATGATTGGCATTCCATTGGGTGGGTGGGTGATTATCTCCACCTCGCCTTACAATATCGCGACCCATTGGTGGGGCTTGTTTGAGTGGCCCCGCTTGCCCTTAGCAGATCTGCCTTTCCGCAAAGAACTGAACGAAATGGCCAAAGCAGGCCATAGTGTGGCAGCTTGGGGGGTGATTGTTTTGTTTGTCATCCATGTGGGTGCCGCACTCAAACATATGTTTATCAATGAAGATGATGTGATGGCCCGCATGCTCCCCTTTATGCGGCCGAAATAAGCAAGGAACAAACCCATGTTGAAGGTTCTCACGGTCGCCAGTGTGGCGCTCGCAGCCTTAAGTGCGCCCCTTAGTCTTGCCGATGCGCAAACCGCCAAGAAGGCACCAGCCAGCAAAGCAGCGGCAGCAGCCGGTTGGACGATTGATCCCCGCCAGAGCCGCATTGCCTTTTCCACCAAATGGGCCGGCAATGCCGTCAATGGCACGTTTCGTCAGTGGTCGGGCGATATCAAGTTTGATCCCAATAATCTGGCCGGCAGCCAAGCCGTAATCACGATCATGACGGGAAGTGCTTTGACCGGCGTGAAAGAGCCCGATGATAATCTGGCTACAGCGGACTGGTTTGACGCGCGCAAATTCCCCACCGCCCGCTATGTCACCCAATCGATCCGCTCTGTGGGGCAAGGCCGGTATGTTGCAGATGGCATCTTAACCGTCAAAGGCATGAATTACCGGGTTCCCTTGCCCTTTACCGTCGCGATTTCAGGCAATGTCGCAACCATGTCGGGCCAAGTGAAACTCGACCGCATGGCGTTGAAACTGGGCCTTGAGTCCGACGCGAGTGCCGAATGGGTCGCGCGCGAAACCGTCGTAAATGTCGCCGTGCGCGCCACACGGAAATAGCCAAGAAAAAAGGCTGGAGCCTGAAAGCTCCAGCCTCATTCCTGTGATCTAACAAGCCAAGCTTACTTGGTTGGCTCTGGCATCATCGACGAATGCAAGTGGTAGATTTTCCACGCACCGTCTTCAATCTTGTAGATGAAGGAATAACGTGCCTTCACCACGGTGACAGCCTTGGTCTCTGGGTTCGTCAAAGCCACATCCCACGTGCCCAAACGGGTTGCGATGTTGCAGCCAACTTGCACGGTGCTGGTTTGGATCGTGCCGACTGGGCTGTTCTTCAAAAAGCCAACGAAATAGTCATTGATCGCGTCTGGCGTGGTGCGTGGGGTGTTGGAGACGGTTGCCAACAAGACAGCGTCCTTGGCGAACAAGGGGGTCACTTTAGCTGGGTCTTTGGTGGCCCAGGCAGCGTTGAATTGCGAGAACAGACCTTCAACTTGGGCTGGGGTCGCAGCAGCGCACTTCATTTTACCATCGCGGGCCTGCGCAGGCGCTGCGGCGGCCAAGACGGCGACGGATGATAAGGCGGCTAGGTAAGCGATACTTTTCATGATGACGACCTCCATTAAGTGCTGTCGGGCTGCATATGTCGGCGGCAGACGGGTGTAACAAGGTCGGTTTAGTCAAATTGATGTGAGCGTTACCTTTTCGTGAACGATAAATTGGCGCTGCTTCGGCTTTTTGACTTTTGGGCTCAAGCTGTCACAGGACAGGCCATGGAACAGACGCCTTTGGAACCTGCAGCTCGAGCCGCCGCCGCCCTTGCGCGCGGTGATTTGGTGGGCTTGCCGACCGAGACCGTCTATGGACTTGGGGCCGACGCTACCCAGGCAGACGCTGTGGCGAAGATTTTCGCCGCCAAGGGTCGCCCGCATTTCAATCCACTGATCTCTCATGTGGCAAGCCTTGAAGCGGCAGAAGCCCTGGGCGTTTTTTCCCCGCTCGCCCGAAAGATGGCGCATGCCTTTTGGCCCGGACCCTTGAGCCTTGTGGTGCCGCGACAGGCTGATTGTGCGGTGTGCGACTTGGCCTGTGCGGGCCTTGATACGATTGCCTTGCGGGTGCCAGCCCACCCTTTGATGCAGGAAGTCCTGCGCGCCTTTGGTAAGCCTGTGGCCGCCCCTTCTGCCAATATCTCTGGCAGGCCCTCTCCCACGACTGCCGACCATGTGCGCGCGGAGTTTGGCGATAGGCTGGCTTTGGTGCTTGATGGCGGGCCTAGTGCCGTGGGGCTAGAAAGCGCAGTCGTGGCGGTGTTGGGCGATCGAGCAACCTTGTTGCGTTTGGGCGGTTTAACGCGGGAGGCGTTAGAAGCCGTTGCAGGCCCACTTCTGACCCCTGACGCGTCAGCCAAAGCGGCCCCCGCCTCCCCCGGCATGATTTTGCGTCACTATGCGCCACAGGCACCGGTCCGCTTGAATGCAACCCACGCTCAACCGGGAGAGGTGATGATCGGCTTTGGTCCGGGCTATGAAGGGGCGGCCTTTAACCTATCGCCCAGCGGAGATCTTGCCGAAGCGGCGGCGCACTTGTTTGCCATGCTGCGCGCCGCCGATGCTCTCAACCCCACCGCCATTGTGATCGCCCCGATCCCCAAAACGGGCCTTGGCGAGGCGATTGCCGACCGACTGGCCCGCGCTGCAGACCGCTCATGCTGAAAAGACGCACCGTTTGCCCTTGCACGCACGGGCGAGCGCCGTAAAAGAGGCCTGCCTTTCTGCCCATCCATAGGATGTTTCCAATGACCCCGTTCAAGTCTGCCGCCCTTACCCGCATCAAGCCATCGCCCACGATGGCTGTGACCCAGAAGGAGCGCGAATTGAAAGCGGCAGGGCGGGATACGATTGGCCTGGGGGCTGGCGAGCCCGATTTTGATACGCCGGATAATATCAAGGAAGCCGCCATTGCCGCGATCCGCGCAGGCAAAACGAAATATACCAATGTTGACGGTATTCCTGAGCTGAAGGCAGCTATTTGCGCCAAGTTCAAGCGGGAAAACAATCTGACCTACACGCCAGAGCAAGTCAGCGTTGCACCGGGCGGCAAGCCGATCATCTATAATGCCTTCATGGCCACGCTGAACCCCGGCGATGAAGTCATCGTGCCCGCCCCCTATTGGGTGAGCTATCCTGACATTGTCCACCTGACGGGTGCGACGCCTGTGATCGTGGAAGCCACCGCCGAGGAAGGCTTCCGCCTGTCAGCCGAAAAGCTTGAAGCCGCCATCACACCGGCAACCAAATGGTTGATCCTCAATTCGCCATCCAACCCAACCGGTGCAGCCTATAGCGCAGCGCATTTGCGTGCTTTGGCAGATGTCTTGTTGCGCCACCCCCATGTGATGATCCTTACCGACGATATGTATGAGCATTTGCTCTATGACGGGTTTGAATTTGCCACCATCGCCGCGGTTGAACCCGCTCTTTATGACCGCACCTTGACGATGAATGGGGTCTCGAAAGCCTATGCGATGACGGGCTGGCGCATTGGCTATGCGGCAGGGCCTGTATGGTTGATCAAAGGCATGGCGGGGATCATGAGCCAATCGACCTCTAACCCCACCTCCATCAGCCAATATGCCGCTGTTGAAGCCCTCAATGGCCCGCAAGACTTTTTGCCAACCCGCAACAAAGTCTTCCAAGATCGCCGCGATCTGGTTGTCTCCATGCTCAATCAAGCCGCGGGCCTTTCTTGCCCAAAGCCTGAAGGCGCCTTTTATGTCTATCCATCCTGCGCTGGCCTAATCGGCAAGACCACGGCGTCTGGCGTGGTGATTGGAAATGATGAGGATTTCGCGCGCGAACTTTTGGAAGCTGAAGGTGTAGCCGTGGTGCATGGCGCAGCCTTTGGCGGCAGCCCCGCATTCCGTATTTCTTACGCGACGTCGACCGAGACCTTGGAAGAAGCCTGCCGCCGCATCCAACGCTTCTGCGCGAGCTTGAAGTAGGAAGAATCCCCCAAACTTCCCTTCCTAGCTTGTTCAGGCTAAGAGCGGCCATGGCTCAGACGCTCTCTCTTTTTGCCACGCGACTTTATCGTGCCCCTCTTGGTGGGCGCGCGCCGGAGGGGTTGCGGCAAGACTTGGCTGACGCGTGTGATATGCTGGAGCAAGAGGATGCAGCCGGCCGGCGTTGGTGTCGAGAGAATGGCTATAAGGGCTATACCTCCTATGCCTCGCTCAATGATTTGCCGACACGGATCAGTGCGTTTGGCGAGTTAAAGCGTCTGCTCGACAAGCATGCCGCAGTCTTTGCCCAAGAGGTTGGCTTTGATCTGGCGGGGGGCAAACTGAAGCTCGATAGCCTTTGGGTCAATGTGTTGCCACCGGGCGGGGTCCATACCGGCCATATCCACCCCCACAGCGTCATCTCGGGCACGTTTTATGTCACGCTGCCGGATGGGGCGTCTGCTCTCAAACTCGAAGACCCACGCCTTGCGATGATGATGGCCGCCCCAACCCGCTTGCCCGAGGCGGCCCAAGACTTACAACCCTTTGTGTTTTTGACCCCACAGATTGGCGAAGTTATCTTGTGGGAGAGCTGGTTGCGCCACGAAGTGGTGCTCAATCGGGCAAAGTCCAAGCGGGTGTCGATCAGTTTCAATTATGCGTGGGTCTAGGGTCTGCCTATGACCCCACCGACCCTTTATCCCTTTGATGAGGACGAAATCAGCGAGAGCTTTGTGCGCGCTTCTGGCCCCGGCGGCCAGAACGTCAATAAGGTTTCCACGGCCGTTGAATTGCGCTTTGATGCGGCGGCCAGTCTGTCCTTTCCCGAGGATGTGCGCGACCGCTTGATAAAGCTTGCAGGATCACGAGCAACCAAGGACGGGGTCATCGTGCTCTTGGCCCAGACTTTTCGCACCCAAGAGCGCAACCGCCAAGATGCGCGCGAACGGCTGCAAAGCCTGATTGATCGCGCCAGTGTACCGCCTCCCCCGCCCCGCAAAAAGACCCGGCCAAGCCGTGCGGCACGCGAGAAACGTCTGGTGGGCAAGGCCATTCGTAGTACGGTGAAGAAGCTGCGCGGCCGGGTGGGCGAGGATTAATCCTCAAACAGCAAAAAGGGCAGAGACCCAAGTCTCTGCCCCCAAAATGTGACGCTGCAAATCGATTAGATCAATTGCAATTCGGTCGCAGCGGTCTTGCCACGCTCAGTCTTCAGCTCATAGCTGACTTTTTGGCCGTCATTGAGGCCGTTCAAGCCAGATTGCTCAACCGCGCTGATGTGCACGAACACGTCGCCGCCACCTGCATCAGGTTGAATAAAGCCATAGCCCTTGGTTGCGTTGAACCACTTAACAACTCCGGTCGCCATTGTGGGACCCTTTCTCATAGTTTGGCCGCTTCGCGTGCTTACAGCCATAGTGACCGTGCGTTATCCGGCACAGCATTCGGCGTCTTAGAACAATGGAAGCAGGCATGGACTTCTTGCAAAAGCGGGCAAAAAGGACCATGCGACGGCAGTACCAGTTTCGTCGATCAGGCGAGTAACTAGCACAGGAATGGCGATCTACCAAATGAAACAGAGGCTGATTGGATCAACTTACGTTGATCATCTGTGTCGACGACAGATGATTGGGAGCAGCCTTGCAGCCTGCCTAGCAGTGCCATCGATTGCACGAAGCCAAGCAACAGAAACGACCCGAAGCGCCAATGTAACCATCCTCGACGAGGCGATGGCTATGCCTAGTTTAGGGCGGAAGCGGCGCATCTGGATCTATCTGCCGCCCGATTATCAGGCCTCCCGTCGCCGCTATCGCGTGATTTATATGCAGGACGGGCAAAATCTGTTTGATCGCACAACCTCTTATGCTGGCGAGTGGCAGGTAGACGAAACCCTCAATCGACTGGCGGCTTCTGGTGATCCAGGTGCCATCGTGGTGGGGATCGACAATGGCGGCAGGAACCGCACGGCAGAATATCATCCCCGTCTGCCGTGGTCGGGCCTGCCCGGTCAGGCCGATGCCTATCTTAGCTTTTTGATCGACACGTTAAAGCCCATCATTGATCGCCGCTTCCGCACATTGGCCAGGCCCGCGTCAACCCTCATCATGGGGTCAAGCTCTGGCGCGACCCTCGCGCTCTATGCCGGGATCATGCGGCCGGATGTGTTTGGCCGCGTAGGGGCTTTCTCGACGCCTTTATGGCTTGAGCCTCGTTTGGATCAACTGGCGCGGAGCCAAAAGCCCTATCGACCCGGTGCGCGGGTCTTTCTGGTGAGCGGCCGCGATGAACGGGTGGGCGATGAACCCAAAGGCATTTTCGCCAAGGATCAGCCCGCCATGGTCGAAGCTTTGGTCGCCGTTGGCTATCGGCCAGACCGGGACATACGCTCGCGCATTGTCGATGACGGCACCCATTCTGAAGGCTTTTGGGCGCGCGAGTTTGAAGGGGCGTACCGCTTCTTAACAACCAGCTAGGCCGCGCTAGGCGTCGGCCTTTTCGCGCACACCGGGGATGGCTTCGCGCAGGTCAAAGCTCGGCGTCAATTTATGCTCATGCGCCTTTTGAATCTGGATGGCCTTAAAGGCCCGCGCCAGAGCAAGCTTGCCCAGCGCGCGGGGATCAAGACCTGCTTGAATCTCTGGCTGCAACTGAAGTCTGCGGCGCAGGACCCCATTGGCATAAATGACGTTTGCTCGCAGCAAGGCCGCTGGGGTCATGAATTCGACCGATAGCGAGACATTGACCATCGGCCCATTGACGATGCGATGGGGGGCGTTTTGCGGCCACGTCACCATCATACCCGGTTCCAGCGTCACATCTTGGGCATCTTGGTCCCAAGCCAGATCAAACGGGATTTGCTCATCGGTTTCGCGCAACACAACCGCTTCAATCTGTTCAGGCCGTGCATAGGGGGCTTTTGGCGGATAGACGCGCACCTGTTTGGTGCCGCGAATTTGCCAAAGCGAAACAAGCGGAGAATCGAGATGATAAAAGACTTGCGCATTGGGTGAGGAAATCAAGACGCCAAGGTCGCGCTTCATGGTCTTCAGACCTGCGATATTGGCCTCTTTGTCGCGGAAAATCTCGTCACATAAAGCGGCATATTCGGGCAGATGCGCATTGGCGGCGCGTAAATTCAGCCAAATCCGGCCATCTTCCACGGCCTGCATCAGCTCTGCGCCACTCATGTCACCGGCCTTGCCAACCCGCCAAGACTGCCAGTCCACCGGGTCATAGCCCATGGTGAACACACCCAGTTTCTCGCGCGGATAGGTATCCAACAGCTTTGCAAGACCGGCATCGGAAAACATGGGCCGGGTGTGCAACTCATGGTGAACCACAAGGGTCTCACGCCCAAAGCGTTGCGACACATCATTTGGCCAAGAAATAATCGAAGCTGGTTTAGTCATCTAAGGACACTCTATCTGGTTGTTGCGCCTTGCCACGAGCAAGGAGACGACGCGGGGCAGAGGCTACTGCAGCCCAACCCGCATGCAAACGCCCTGCCAAGTCTGGCTCGACACTGGCGATCAAGTCCAGGCGCTTTTGGATGATGCCGATTGGGCCTTTCCGTATAGCGGTAGCAGGAATGGCGCGCCGCCCGATTTGGCCGGATTGAACCGTCACCGGGTTGCGCGAAAATTGCGATTTGTAATGGCTATGCCCTTGGGCCAAATCAATGGTGTCAATGCCAATCGTCTCGGCATAGCGGATCATCTGGCCCAGAAACACAATTCCTGGCGAATAGGGGTGCGCCTTGGGACAAGAAGAGGCAATCCACGGGTGGAACCAGCCACCTTGGCGCACGCCAAATTGCCCAGAAACCATGTAATCGCCGGCATAAAGCGTAATCAAACAACCACCAAAGGCGGGATCAGTGCGGCTAAAGAGGTCGTGCATCATCGCCTTTACCCAAGCAGGGCGCAGCACATCGGTCAGGCCTGACTCATGATATTGATCGATTTTGAGCTGCAAAACCGCTTCAAAGGCAACGGGGTCCTGATCGCCCGTGATAAATCGGATCGGCCCCAATTCACGGTCCATCTTATTGGCCAAGCGACGCAAATTCTTTGCCCATTTGGGATTGGCTTGGCGCAGGCGCTCCATCTTAGCCGCGCCACCATCTTTTATACCGATGCGATAGCCCAGAACCGGCTCAAGGACAGAACCGGCAAACAATCCATACGGATCCATCAAACCCGATACCGCCATGCGCTCAATGCCCGCCTCGGCCAAAAATGGGGTGCCATCAAGCGCAACACCTGGCTCGCTAACAACGGCTTGATAATCCGAAAAAGGCGCGCCAACGGGGCGCACATAGCCGTGACTGACGCGATGGAACGCAAAAAAAGCCACGTCGCGGCCATCTTGTGTGGCAATCGCCACCTGCACATCGCCACGATGCTTCTGAATCAATTGCGCAAAATAGGGCCCGACCAAGGGCGACCCGAATTCTTGCGTCTCCTGTTGCAGGCCCGCCCACCGCGCAATCTGGCCGTCGGTCAACGCGTCAGCAGAGATGGTGGTTATTTTCAAGGCGGGCTCCGTATTTCAGGGCACTCAATGCCCTGAATTTCACGCCTGTGTTACCACGTAAATCCTAGGATAGGGTTGATGTTGCTGTACAATGGCAGTGTTTTTCTTCATCAAGGCGGCTTTGCCTCTCCCCCAAAAGCCACCGGTTGGGTGACCAGAGTGGGTGCTAAAACGCTTCTAAACTTTCTGAAACACCCATAGCCCCGCGAGGAAAAGACCTCCGGGGGTTCGGCTTTTGCCCTTGGGATAAGGGCAGGAGGGCCGGGGCGCTAAGAGCGCGTCAATGAAGTGGGCCAGATTAACGGACTGGCCCGA
>NZ_JADCBK010000021.1 GCF_020253525.1 Aquidulcibacter sp. | reverse complement strand
TATACCGCTTGCCAAGTCTGCAAGGACGGCAAGAGCAAGCCCTCGTGGATCATTCGCGCGCGGCGGGCCATGCAAAACGAACGCGCTGAATCGATCGTCTATAATGATGTCGTGTTCGAGGTGAAGGGCGTCCCCGTCCTCTATATTCCCTATTTCGAGCATGGAGACCCCTCATCGGGTCGTCGTTCTGGCTTTCTGCAACCCAAGCCGGGCGAATCTTCCCGCAATGGCTATTTCATTGAGCAACCCTATCTGCAGGTGATTGATGCCTCTTCAGACATCACCATCACACCCATCATCAGCCAATATATCAATCCAGTTCTCCAATTGGATTATCGCCGGAAATTCTATTCGGGCGGTCTATGGCTAAGCGGATCGGTCACCAAAGAGAAATTCTTTGGCAAGCGCGGTGAGAAATTTGGCGAGTCAGACTGGCGCGGCCATATTTTTGGCAATGGCGAATTCAAACTTAATGAAACTTGGAATTGGGGCTTTACGGCGGAAAGCGCCAGCGATGACCTCTATCTGTTCCGCTATCGGATCGGGCAGGAGACCACACAAGCCGGACTTGTAAGGCCACAAGCATCGCGGCTGATGTCGCAACTTTATGTGCAGGGCCGGTCCGACCGCTTTTATGTGCGCTCTCTGGGTGCGGTCTTCCAAGACCTCGTGCCGGGCGAACGGCGCAAAAACGTGCCACGCGTTGCCCCCTTGGTCGAGGGTACCTATCGCTGGCTGATTGGGCCCATGAATGGCCGCTTAGATGTATCGGGTTCTGCCGTCTCCTTAATGCGCACCGAAGGGCGGCTTGATTCTGTGCGCGGAAATATCGGCGCGACGTGGCGGGGAAGCCAAATTCTCCCGGGCGGCTTGGTGCTTGAACCCACGGCTTTGGTTCGCGGCGATTATTTCGACTATAGCCAAGGCTCGAATACGGGGGCTGTCTCGGCCACCCCCCTGCCCGCTGATTCCTTTGGCCGCGGTGTTGGCCTTGCATCGGTCGATGTGCGCTGGCCGCTCGTGCGCCCCGGAAATCGGTTCAATGTGACCTTAGAGCCGCGCCTCTCGGTGACTTTGGCCAGTGAAGACGATCAGCAAAGCCGGATCCGCGTCGAAGA
The DNA here is from genome assembly GCF_020253525.1 of Aquidulcibacter sp. GTDB lineage: Bacteria > Pseudomonadota > Alphaproteobacteria > Caulobacterales > Aquidulcibacteraceae > Aquidulcibacter. Next base: position 4,247 of record NZ_JADCBK010000021.1, on the reverse strand, counting down.
TGCGCTGGGCTTTGAAATGGACGCGACCAGCTTGTTCCGGCCAGCAGGGGCTGCAGGGATGGATTTGTGGGAGCCTGGAAGCCGCGTCAGTCTCGGCGTGCGCGCGGGCTTGGATGTGTTACCGCGCTCTACGACCAATGCGGTGCCGCTGCGGGCCAGTGGCTTTATTGGACGTCGCATACGTACCGACGAGGCCAGCGCCTTCAGTCGCGCCTCAAACCTCGACCGCAAGGAATCAGATTGGGTTGGCGATTTTGAGCTTCGCCACGGCGATTATGGCAGCCTAACGGGCCGCTTGCGGGTGGATGCTGAAACCGGCAAGCTGGTCCATACCGAAGCTATTGCGCGGCTTAAGGTGTGGCGCACTGAAACCAACCTGCGCTATCATGAGTTTGACAAAAGCGCCGCCGGCCCCACCCGCGCCAATAAAGAGCTGCAAGGCTCGGTGAGTTTGACCCTCAATAAGAATTTCAAACTGTTTGGCGCGCTCTATCGCGACTTCAATACAGACACCAATCTCCGCTCGGCTTATGGCTTGATCTATGGGGATGAATGCACCGACTTCCGCATCTTCTATGAAGAAATTGGAACACGAAACCGCTTCATCGAACCCTCCCAATCCATCCGGTTCCAGATCGCATTCCGCACCTTGGGTGAGCTGAGCGACGCCCCATTTGACTGAGGTAATTCTGCCTAAAGATCGACAAATTTACCGTGCATTGACTTGCACCTGATGAGTCCGTTGGTCATGAACGGATTTTGGGCTAGAAGACTATGAAGAGCCCTCAACAATCGCGCTGTGGCGCATGGAGTGAATGGATGAGCAAGGGGACAATCAGCGCATGTGCAGGCCGGTTTGCACTGGGTGCGATGTTGGCACTCTCTTGCGCGGTCTGGCTAAAGCCGCAACCCACTGTGGCTCAACAGCGCCCCTTAAGCGAGGGCGTTGCCGCCATCGTGAATGACCAGCCCATCACCCGACTGGATGTGCGCCAACGGGTCCAGTTTTTGATTGCCACATCCGGGGCGCAGCAAATCACGCCAGAACTGATCCAGCGCGCAACTTCCGCAGCTCTGAACAGCCTGATCGACGAGCGCTTGCAATTACAAGAAGCTGCAAAGTTCAAAGTGGATGCGTCTGACCGCGAAATCGACCGCATTTTGGCCAATCAAGCCCGTCAGAATGGCGCGACCCTAGAAACCTTTTTCCGCGACCTCGCTGATATTGGCGTTTCGGCCCAAAGTTATCGCGACAAGACCCGCGCCGAAGTTGTGTGGCAGCGCATTGTCAGTGGTCGATTTGGCTCTCGCGTGCGGGTTAATCGCGATCAGGTCAAGGCAGCGCTTGATCGTATTTTAGCCAATACAAACAAGCCTCAATATCTTATTTCTGAGATTTTCTTGGAAGATGAAAATGCCCAAAGCGCGCCGCAAACCCTCGAGGGGGCACGGACTTTGGTGCAGCAATTGCGCGCCGGAACCCCCTTCCAATTGGTTGCGCAACAATTTTCCTTCGCGCCTTCTGCCTCGACCGGCGGCGATATGGGGTGGATCACCTTGGGCGAGTTGAAAGCCGAAGTTGCCGCAGCGGTGGAGCAGATGACGCCCGGAACAGTCAGTGATCCAATCGTCGTGCCCGGCGGCGTGATGATTGTCTCGGTGCGTGAAAAGCGCGAGCCCAGCCCGCCAAAGGCCAAGCTCAAGCTCAAAGAAATGACCCGTAAGGTCCCGGCAGGCGCGGATGAAGCAACGTGGCGTCGGGCCGAACAAGCCGCCCGCACCAGCCGTGATGCGTTGCGCAATGGCTGTGATGGCGTGAATAGAGCCGCACAGCGCAGTTCTCTGGAAGTCATCGACTATGGTGAAATCCAGGACGAGGATTTGGGCGAACCCTTCCGCAGCCAAGCCTTAGGCCTATCGAATGGTCAGGCCAGTGCCGTGTTCCGGTCAGAGACTGGCGTGCATGTTATGGTGCTGTGTGACCGCGAGAATACCGGCTCGGACATCCCAACTCTCGAGCAATTGGAAGACCGCCTGTATGAGCAGGAATTGGCCCTGATCGCCCGCCGCTATTTGCGCGATATCCGTCGTGAAGCGGCGATCATCCAGCCCTGATCGCGTGGCGTTCGCTTTGACAGGACACAAACGGCCGCTGGTCATTTCCATGGGCGATCCGGCAGGCATTGGCCCAGAAGTTATTGCCAAGGCTTGGCAGGCCTTACATACGGGCCCAACCCCATTTTGTGTATTGGGTGATCCTGCCCTGTTTAGGTCAGTTCCAACCCAGCTGATCACACAGGTTTCTGACGCTCCTTCGGTTTTCAACGAAGCGCTCCCCGTCCTAGAAGGTTTTGAAACGCCCGGGGTCATTGCTGGCCAGCCTGATACTGCCCATGCTGAGGTGGTCCTGCGGGCGATTGAGCAGGGTGTCGACTTAGTCTTGTCTGGCCAAGCGCTAGCATTGGTAACCGCACCGATCGCGAAATCCGTCCTCATGGCCGCAGGCTTTCGTCATCCCGGCCATACTGAGTTTTTAGGCGCCCTGTTGGAAGCTGTTCCATTTGAGCAGACGCGCGGGCCCGTCATGATGCTGGCGGTCGATGGTCTGCGGGTTGTGCCCGTCACCATTCATTGCGCCCTGTCCGAAGTGCCACGTCGTTTGACGCAAGAGGCGATCATTCATGCCGCCCGTGTGACGTCAGAGGCCTTAACACGGGATCTGGGCCTGAAGTCTCCCCGCCTGGTTGTCGCAGCGCTCAACCCACATGCCGGCGAAGACGGGGCCTTTGGCGATGAGGAAAGCCGCATCATTGCGCCTGCCGTTTTAGCGCTTCAGGCCATGGGCTTGACGGTGCGTGGCCCCCTGCCCGCCGATAGTCTGTTCCACGCCGAAGCCCGCGCCACCTTTGATGCGGCCATCTGCATGTATCACGACCAAGCCTTAATCCCGCTGAAAGCGCTCGATTTCTGGGGCGGCGTGAATGCGACCCTCGGCTTGCCAATCATTCGAACGAGCCCGGATCATGGAACGGGCTTTGACATTGCCGGGCGTGGCCTTGCACGTCCTGAATCCATGATCGCCGCCATTCAAATGGCCGCCACACTGGCAGAAGGGCGCGGTAAGTCATGAGTGGGGACTTGCGCCAAGCACTCGAAGAGGCAGATTTGTTCGCCCGAAAAAGCTTGGGCCAACATTTTCTCTTAGACTTAAATCTAACCGGAAAAATCGGCCGCTTAGCAGGCATTCAACCAGGTGAAACCGTTTTGGAAATCGGTCCGGGTCCGGGCGGGCTGACCCATGCTCTTTTGGCCAGCCCAGCAGCAAAAGTCATTGTGGTTGAAAAAGACCCCCGTTTTGTGGCCCATCTTGGCCGATTCTTTGCCGACCAGTTAGATCGACTGACCGTGATTGAGGCCGATGCGCTAGCCATTGATGAGGAAGCGCTTTTGGCCAGTCACGGGGTAATAGGTCCAGCTCGGATCATTTCAAATCTGCCCTATAATGTTGGCACGCCACTTTTAGTGAAATGGCTGAAAGCAGGGCCGTGGCGGGGGCCGATGTGCCTGATGTTTCAAACCGAAGTGGCAGAGCGCATTTGTGCTCGGCCCGGCAGCTCCCATTATGGACGATTGGCGGTCCTTGCTGCTGCCCGTTGCACAGCCCGTCTGGCGCTCCATGTGCCCCGTTTGGCCTTTGTGCCGCCGCCCAAGGTGGAGAGCGCGATTGTGGTTTTGGAGGATCATCAAAGCCCGTTTGATGATCTTGCTGGCCTCGAACATGTGACCGCCCACGCATTCGGCCAGAGACGCAAAATGCTGCGCGCCAGCCTCAAAGGTCTTGGCAATTGCGAGGCCATTCTTGAAGCCGCGGGGATCAATCCAACGGCCCGCCCTGAAACGATTGAGCCAGAGGGCTTTTTTGCACTGACCAAGGCGTGGCGCGCGCAAGGCTAGTCGCAGTCATTTTTGGCGGGCGATGTCATCACCAATGCGGTTAGCCAGGTTGGTGGTCGTTGCCGCAAGGTCCCACGGGGTTCCCGCTCGCAGCTCACGCTTTGGCGGGGAGGATGGTTTTTGGGTTGGTTTTTGTCTAGACGCGGTTTGGTGATCCTTCCGGCCCACCAAACCGCAAACGAAATTGTTTCTGCGACATCTGAGTAGTCAAGTGCGCAGCTTTGCTGCGTCGCGACGCGATCCGTTTTCGAAGAAAACGGACACTTGACGACCCAGATGTCGCGCTCGATCCT
>NZ_JADCBK010000020.1 GCF_020253525.1 Aquidulcibacter sp. | reverse complement strand
TGTTGCGGCAGTAAATTCAATTTTCATAGCTTTCACGCTCCCAAATGCTGGGTCAGCCCACCGTGGCGCGCCGACAAAAAACCGATCCAGCCAAGCTGGATGTAAAGATGGTGGCTTCTAAATTGCGCGGCACGGTGTTAGGTGCAACTGGCAAGCTGTCAATCGTTGCCTCCCCAGCGCAGCTAACGGAACCATGAATAAGCTCCAACGCTATTATTTTGGCCAATTGGTCCCCGTGTTTCTCCTGATCATGGTCGGGCTGACGCTGATTGCCTTATTGACCCAGAGTCTTTCCCAATTGGATTTGCTCTTTGAGCGTGGCCAAAGTGCGGCAACCTTTCTGGGTATTTCTCTGCTGGCCACCCCGCAAATCATGGCCATTGTTATGCCGGTGGGTCTATTTGCTGCCGTGAGCTGGACCTATGGGCGCTTGCATCAGGATAATGAGATCATTGTCGCCTATGGGGCTGGCTGGACCTTATGGCGCGTGGCAGAGCCTGCCTTCCGCTTGGCCGCGATGGGAGCGGTGGCAGCGCTTGCCGTCAACCTGTTCGTACAACCCTTGGCCTTGCGAGAAATGCGCGAGCGTTTGTTTGAAATTCGTGCCGATTTTGCCAGCTCTATGGTGCGGGAGGGGGAATTTCGGTCCAGTGTCGATGGTTTGATGGTTTTTGCCCGCCGGATAGACCGCGATGGTACACTCAATGGCATGATCATTTCCGACACCAAATCTGCCGCCAACCCCGTGATCTATGTTGCCCAGCGCGGCACCATTGCCAAGCTTGAAACGGGGCCCGTGATTGTCCTGCAAGATGGGGCGGTTCAACGAAAGCTCGACAATGGGCAAGTGGATTTGATCGGCTTTTCCAATTATGTGGTGGAGCTTCGCGGGTTTGCCGACAAAAATCTTGAGCTGTTTTACAAGCCGTCAGACCGCTTCTTACCGCAATTGCTAAAGCCTGATCTGACCGATTATTGGGACAGAGACCATGTCGGCGACCTCTTGGCAGAAGCCCACCGTCGCCTTGCGGCCCCCATCATCTGCCTTTCTTCTGTCGCCTTGGCTATGCTGGCAATATTAGGGGGCTCTTTTTCCCGTCAGGGCTATGCTGCCCGGGTTGGCTGGGCGTTTGGTGGCCTGATTTTCATGCTGTTGAGCTTTACCGGGCTTATTCCAACAGTTGCAGACCAGCCAGCCCTCGGGCTCGTGCTATACCTGATCCCCTTGGCCGTTCTGTTTTTTGCAACCCGATCGATGCGCGCGCGGTTGCCGAGTTTTGTGATCCTGTCTGACAAATTTGTGCCGAGGTCAAAATCCAAAGCGCGAGGTGGCTATGCGCATTAGTCGGCTCGACCTCTATATTTTCCGCCTCACTTTGTTCGGCATTTTGGTGGCCGCAGGCGGTGTCTGTCTGTCGATCATTTTGGTCGATATTGTGGAGCAACTTCGCAATGTTTCCGGGGTAGCCAATGCCAACACCTTTACCGCGTTGCGCTTCACGCTCATGCGCACGCCGGGCATTTTAGAGCTCGCTTTGCCCTTTGCGGTGCTGGTGGGTTCGATCGTGACCTTTATGCGGCTGGCACGGAGTTCTGAGATCGTTGCAATGCGGGCGTCAGGTGTTTCAACCTGGCGGTTTTTGAGCCCAGTGGCGGTCTTGGCAGCTTTGGTTGGCCTGTTTGCGATCTTCATCCTAGGCCCGTCGGCAGCCCGCCTGAACCTTGCCTACGAAACCCAACTTCAAGCTTTGACCGCCGTTGCAACCACCAAGACAGGCGAAGGCGGCCGTACCATGATGTGGATCAAGGACCGCACTCCCGATATGCAACTAACTATTTCGGCCGAAGCGGGCAGTGCGGGGCTTTATAGCAATGTGACTTTACTTGCCTTCGCAAAGGCCGATTCGCGTTTCCTTGCCCGCTATGACGCCAAAACCGCGCGGCGCACCGACCAAGCTTGGACCCTGACCCAAGGTGTGAAGTCGGCGATTGGTAGCCAGCCAGTCCCGTTTGAAACCTTGACCTTCCCCATTCTAAAGGACCGACTGGACGACAGCCAAAAGAATAAGGATGCGACAGCCCGCGCGATGTCGATTTGGGAACTTCCCCGCGCAGCACGCGAAGCAGAAGCCTCTGGTGGGTCGCCCCAGCGCTATTGGCTTCAATTCCACCGTAAACTGGCTTTGCCCATCGCGCTTTTATCCATGGCGATGATTGCCGCTGTTCTATCATTGAGTGGGGATCGGTTTGGACAGCGCGCCATCATGGCCGCTGCAGCGATTTCAGCGGGGCTTGTAGTCTATTTTGTCAATGATATCTCGGGGGCTTTGGCAACCGCGGGCTATGCGCCAAGCTGGATTGCGGCTTGGTGCCCGCCCCTTGCCGCCCTCTTTATCGCCCTTGCAACAGTCTCTTATCGCGAAGATGGGTGAGCTTAGCCGCTAGACGTAAGGTGAGTCGCTCTTTACACCCGTTCGAACACCCCCGCTCTGGCGACTCTTCAAGGATCGGTCATGTCGCGCGCACTGCAACGTCAGTTACTGGCCGTCTCGCTTGGAACCCTTTTGGTTCCAGCGCTTGCCATCGCGCGGGAAAAACCGGACTGGAATCTGAAAGAAGCCCCAACCGCGAAAATTTCATCCAAAGCGGTCACCCCGGCGGCGCCACCGCCCAAAGGCAAGCCCGAAGACCCTGTTCTTTTGGAAGCCGACACAATTGAACAAGGCGATGAGGCCGGTGTCTTGATTGCCAAGGGCAATGTTACCGCCCGCAATAATGGCCGAACCGTTCGCGCCGACCAGATCAATTACAACCAAAACACCGGTATTGTGAAAGCCTTTGGCAATGTCACCGTCGTGAATGCCGATGGCTCAACCACCTTTGCCGACGAACTTACCCTAGACGACGAATTATCCAGTGGTGTGGCCGGCAATTTTGCCTCCCGCTTTGCCGATGGCTCCACCTTGGCGGCCAATGCGGTGGTTACGCGCGAAGGCGACCGGAAACTGATGTCACAAGCGGTCTATACCG
>NZ_JADCBK010000002.1 GCF_020253525.1 Aquidulcibacter sp. | reverse complement strand
TCTATGTCATTGCCGATGCAACTGGGAAGGTAAATGGCCAGACGCCGAAGGGCCAGAGCGATGTCGTCCTGATGAAGTATGACACAACTGGCCAGATTGTTTGGACGCGTGCTTTGGGTTCCGCCGCTCCTGCGCAGGGGTTCTCGCTTGCGATTGGAGCCGATGGGACTTTGGCGGTCGCAGGTGCCGTTGACGGGCGTGCTGATACTGCAACCAGCACCACCGGAAATGGACGCGATTCGTTTGTCGCCGCTTTTGACTCAGAAGGGCGCGATAAATGGTATCACCAACAAGGTGCGACTGGCAGCGACAACGCAACCCATGTTCAAGTCGGCGCGGATGGCAGTGTCTATGTCATGGGAACAACGACCAACAGCTATGGCGGTGCCACGGCCCTTGGCGGCAAAGATGTCTATCTGCAGGCCTTTGACGCCACCGGTGCCGTGCGCTTCACACAAAGCTTAGGCACGACAGGCGATGATACGCCCGCAGGTCTTGCGCTGGCCAATGGTCAAGCTGTTGCAGTTTGGAATGAAGCGGGCGGGGCGCGCATGCGCAAGTTCGACACGGTAACAGGCGCAGCAAGTGGCACCACCAATGAGCTGGCCGCCAGCAATCTGACAGCGGTTACGATGGTCGCATCGGATTCTGCAGGACGGATTTTCTTAGCTGGCCGTGACGCCAGCAATTCTGTTGCGAACAAATTGGTTGGTATGGAGATCAGCTCTGAAACCGTATTGTTCCAGACCCAGACCTCGGGCGAGGCGATCCGTGCATTGACGGCAGCAGGCGATCAAGTGGCGTTTGCGACCGAGGCCGTGACAGTTACGCCAGCCAGTGGTTCAACCCCAGCCAGCACCAAACGGGAAAGCTCGATTGTTGGTCTTGATGCCGATACTGGCGTGCAAGCCTTCAGCCGAACAGCCCCGCAATTGGCGGATGCGCCGATTTCCATTGCCTTGGCCCCAAATGTTTCCCAAAGCCTCGATTCCATGGGTATTCCCCAAGGCACCTTAAGCTTTGGGATTTCAGATGCTTTGACAGACCGGACCGGCCTACGCACCGGCGACCAATTCAGCGTCATCGTCAATGGTGGGAGTGAGCGACGGATCACTATCGCTCAGGGCGAAACGATGCGGACCTTAGCGGCGAAACTGAACCGCGTCTTGATGCGTGATGGCACAGCGGAGGCCCGCTCGCTCAGAGGGATTGAAAGTCTTGTAATCACGCCAAAACCTGGCGACCGGATCGAGCTTAAGGCAACAGCTGGGGTCGCAGACGCGCTAACCCAGTTAGGTCTAGAACCAGGTGTGGCGATCCCGCGCCCCGCGCCCAAAAAGCCCGGCACCAAATCAGTCTCAGATCCGCCGCCTATCATCGCGCTGGAAATGCCGCTGGAAGGGGATGTCTCCGACAAGGCGAAGGCTAAGGCCCTCGCAGATACGTTTGACGGCGTGTTGCGGCGTCTGCGCATTGGCTATCGAGAAATCTCAACCGACCCAACCCAAGTTGAATTGCGCAAGCAAAATGCCGCTAAGGCGGCCCAAAATGCGAGTGGCAGCAGCGCTGGCGTCGCCTATTATAACCGCCAGACCGCTTTAGGCCAGGATGCGCTTCGACGCCTTGGGGTTGTCGCCTAGTTCGTTAAAGCCCCAAAATATCTTCCTGCAAAGCCTTTTCCAACTTGCATCTTATCCCGCAGCCTCTAAACAAATGATATATCTTATCAGGAGGCAGGACATGCGTCTGTGCGGGAAAATGTTCATTGCGGCGATTGTCGTCGCGGCAAGTACGGGCTTGGGCATAGCTGTCGCGCAACAGGCGACGCCTGCGACCCAATCTGTTGAACCTGCCAAAGACCCGACTAAAATTGCGACCCCAAGTGAGCGGGTGCCGATTGATATTCGTCGGACCACCATTATCGTTCGCGATATGGAGACTTCCCTAAAGCTCTATCGCGATGCTTTGGGAATGCGCGTCAATTATGATGAGCGCATGAATGTTTCCAGCCCTGCCTTTGCGCAAGGTGGACCACCACGCCCGATCCGACTGGTATTGTTAAACGCCAATGATCCTTGGATCGGCTGGATCGGGCTGATTCAATACACAGATCGCCCAGATCATCCAAAGGTCAAGCAGCCCAAAGTATTGGGGCCGGGAAGCCACATCATCGTGGCGTCTGTCGCCGATGCCCAAAAGGCGTGCGATGCAGCCAAGGCAGCGCCCGGAGTGAGATTGGTGGTCGAACCCAAAGTCTCGGTCTATCCACCACGGATCCCGGGTGCCCCGCCGATCCGTGTTCTGGGCTGTCAGTTTTTTGACGCCGATGGCGCTTATCTGGAGCTCAATCAAACATTGCCGCAGTAAAGCCAAAGTCATGGGCAACTTTACTCTCGCATGGCCCAGTGCCTGCATAGTAGCGTGCAGCAACAAAGTGAGTGACCATGCGTGCCAATTTGATCCTTGTTTCGCTTTTGACGGGATGGAGCTTTCAAGCTTTCGCAGAACCGAACGTTCAACAAGCCGCAGCGCAGCCTAAGGCAGCACAAGCGCAACCCGTCGCTGCTGAGGATTCCGCAGCGCTTGCGCGGCTAGAGGATGGTCTTATGTGTGCGGCAGCCATTCAGGTGACCGCGATGGCCGCCCCCTCTTGGGCACGTGAACGCGGTGTCAGCGAAAGCAGCAATCGCTGGCTCGCCGAAGTCTATGCCGCAGCTGAGGCCTATGGCATCGCCCCTGAAAAAGTGCCGCAATTGGTTAAAGATGAAATGGAACGCCCACTGCAAGAGGCTGTTGAGAGGCCCGAGCTTTTGTCGCGGCGGGCCTTCAACTGCGCATCAAATCCACCCAATCCCACAAGCTGATAGATTTTGCATTTGGTGCGCGATAATCTTTGCCGATGGCAGAGATCATAAACTTACGCCGCGCTCGGAAAGCAAAAGCCCGCACCGAACATGCCGCGAAGGGCGAGGCAAACCGTATCGCTTTTGGCCGCTCGAAACTTGAAAAGCTTGCCACAGAAAAGGCCAAAACACAGCTCAAGACGCGCCTAGATGGTCATTTTCTGACCAAGGCAAACGATCATGAGTCTGATTAAGCGGTCAGTGTCTCTTGAAGGGCACGCCACCAGTGTTGCGCTCGAAGCCGAATTTTGGGCGGCGCTTGAAGCACATGCGCGCCGGCGAAAGCTGAGCTTAGCTGCCCTCATCGGCGAAGTCGATAGCCAACGGGCCGACCGCCCCTTGGCAAGTGCGCTTCGGGTGTGGGCACTTTTACATCAAGGCTTGCCGGAAAGCTGATCCCTTGCCAAATAAGCCTATGCGCCCCTTTTTCTCCCTATTGGCGATTCTCGCCATTTTCCCGACCCTTGTCCACGCACAAGAGGCTCCAACTCAACCTGCATCATCGGGTGTGCTGACACTCGACCGCCTGTTTGAAGATCCGGCGCTCAATGGTCCGGTTGCACGTGCGCCGAAGTTCTCACCGGATGGGAAACTGGTGACCTGGCTGCGCCCCAATGATCGCGATTTCCTCCGCCTCGATCTATGGGCAGCACCTGTGGGTGGCGGCGCGCCATTTATGCTGGTCGATTCAAAAGCTTTAGTTCCAGACGAAGGCACTTTATCGGAGGCTGAGGCGGCACGTCGGGAACGTCAGCGGCTGGCGGGAAGCCGTGGCCTGGTCTCCTATGACTGGGATAAAAAGGGTGAGGCCATTTTGGCACCTTTGGGCGGCGACCTCTATTATGTGCCCGTAGCAAACCCGAATGCCCCCCGCCGCCTTACGCGCACACCCGAGTTTGAGACAGACGCCCAGATTTCCCCAGCTGGCGGCTATGTTTCCTTCATTCGCGAAGGCCAGTTAATGGCACTGAAGCTCGCCACAAACGAGGAGGTCGCCCTTTCACCCGTCGCGGGTGACGCGGTTACCTACGGCATGGCGGAATTCATCGCCCAAGAAGAAATGGACCGAGATACGGGCTATTGGTGGGCTCCGAACGACAGCCGTATCGTCTATGCAGAAGTTGATGAAAGCGCCGTGGCTTTGGTCCCGCGTGTTGAGATCGGCGCGAGCCAAACAGAGATTGTCCAACAACGTTATCCCCGCGCGGGTGCAACCAACGCCAGTGTGGCATTGTTCATCAGGGACATGGCCAATGGGACAGTCGTAAAGGTCGATTTGGGCGACAATGACGATATCTATGTGGCGCGAGTCAATTGGTCGAAGGATGGCCAAACCCTTTACGTCCAGCGCCAAAACAGAGCGCAGACTCGCCTTGATCTTCTCATGGTTGATCCGGCAACGGGCCAATCGAAAGTCATCCTCACTGAAGCGGATTTGGTGTGGCTTAACCTCACCAACGACTTCACCCCCCTAGCTTCTGGCGACTTTTTGTGGACGAGCGAGCGGACAGGCTGGAGACATATTGAGCGGCGCAAGCGCGATGGGTCCGGCGTTCAAGTTTTGACCACCGGCAATTGGGCGGTGTCGCAAATCGCCGGTGTTGATGAAGCGGCGGGTCGCGTTTTCTTCATGTCCAATAAGGACGATGTTCTTGAACAGCGCCTTTATTCAGCCCCGCTTGCGCGGCGGCGCGCCCCAAGCGCGGTGACCGCCAGTGGCGGCAATTGGGGCGTGGCCATGGCCACATCGGGCAAGGCCTTTCTGGGGACCTATTCTGACCCTATGACGCCCCCTCGCCTCGGCCTGTATGATGCAAGCGGACGCCTCATTCGTTGGATCGAGGAAAATAAGCTCGACAACAAGCATCCATGGGCTCCTTATCTCGCGAAGCGTGCGACTGTACGGTATGGAACCCTGAATGGTCCATCGGGTGACGTTCTAAACTGGTCGATGCATGTGCCGGCCAATTTTGACCCGAGCAAAAAATGGCCTGTCATCGTTTACGTCTATGGTGGACCGGGCGTTCAAGTCGTCAGCCGAACTTGGGGCAGCAATACAACACAGCTTCACACGGCCCGCGGTTACATTGTTTTCTCCATCGACAATCGCGGAACACCAAATCGAGGTCGCAGCTTCGAACGCGCCATTAGCCGCAAACTCGGCGGCCCTGAGGTGGAAGATCAATTAGCAGGCCTCGCCTTTTTAAGGGCCCAAACCTATGTTGACCCTGCACGTATTGGGGTTTGGGGTTGGTCTTATGGCGGCTATATGGCTTTGCGGCTGGCTACCGAAGCACCAGAAGCCTTTACAGCTTATGCTTCAGGCGCGCCCGTAACGGACTGGTCCTTATACGACACCCACTACACCGAACGCTTTATGGGCAAGCCACAGGATGAGGCAGATGCCTATGCGAGATCGTCTGTTTTGCCGCGCCTTAACACGGTCAAACGCCCACTTCTAATCCTGCATGGTATGGCAGATGACAATGTGACGTTCGACAATTCCACGGTTGTGTTTGACGCGCTCCAAGCAGCATCCATTCCCTTTGAAGCCATGGTTTATCCCGGTCAAAAGCATGGCATTCGAGAAAAAGGGCGGGCCAAGCATGTCCAACTGACGATCTTGAACTTCTTTGATCGCCATTTAGGGCCCGGTCCGCGCTAATTCCCCTTTACCGACCGACGACTAGGCGAAGCGGTAAGGCCCACCCTTTTCAAGGGCGGCTTGCCATTGCGGGCGGGCATGCAGGCCTTCGAGCCAGGCTTTCATATTCGGCAACATGCCAAGCGCACCCTGGCCTTTGGCAATTTCGCCAACAAAGCTCATTTGAATGTCGGCGCCGGTAAGACGGTCACCAACAAAATATTGCTTTCCGGCGAGCGCGCCTTCGACATAGGATAAATGGTTCATGATCTCGCCTGTGATACGCGGCATCAAAGGTGCAGCTGCATCACCTAAGCGCCCCGTATAAAGCGCGAGCAGAAAGGGCAGCATAGCAGAGCCCTCTGCAAAATGAAGCCAATGGGCATAGGCGGGGTAGAGGGGCGATGAAAAATCAACCGCAAGATCTGGACCATAGCGACGTGCCAACACATCGATAATCATCCCAGACTCAGCCAAGACTTCGCCATTGTCGGTGACCACAGGTGACTTGCCCAGCGGGTGGATTTCTTTGAGTTCTGGTGGGGCCAGATTGGTCACGGCATCTCGTTGATATTTTTTGATCTCATAGGGCGTGCCCATTTCTTCAAGCAGCCACAAAATCCGCTGTGACCGAGAATCGTTTAAGTGATGCACAATGATCATAAAGGCCCCTCCCCAAGGCTGTGGTCCATCCACAGTGATTAGATACGATCTGCCTCAACCCAAAAGCCGCGATTGGCAAGGCCCTGTTGAATAAATTTCTTCGCTGCTTGTGCTGCTGCCAGATCGTCATAAAGCCCGAAACACGTAGCGCCGGATCCAGACATGCGGACAAAGCGCACATTGGGGCTCGCGGCCAATGCGGCCAAAGCCTCGGCAATTTCCGGCACAAGGCTGATCGCGGCTTGCTCTAAATCATTGGGCCTAGCGGCAAGATAATCCAATAAGCTGTCAGGAGAGCTTATGTCTGCTATGGGCTCAATAGCCAAAGGCGGCCCTGCCCCCAAAGCGTCATAGGCGCGATACACAGGTCCAGTGGGACAGGCGATGCCCGGATTAACCAAGACAACGCCCATCGTAGCTAATGGCCCGACTGCCGTCAGTGTCTCACCCGTCCCCGTCATATGAACCGGCTGGCCCATGAGGCAGGCAGGAACATCTGCCCCCAAGTGCGCCCCAAAAGCCAAAAGCTCCTTTTGCGAAAACGCAAGGCCCCAATAGTGATTCAAGGCAAGCATTGTCGCAGCGGCATCCGCAGAGCCGCCCCCAATGCCTGAAGCAATTGGTAGGTTCTTGATCAAGACTATGTGCGCTTTTGCGGGCTTTCCGGCCGCATCAGCTAGGATTTGGGCCGCGCGGCACACGAGATTTTCTGGCCCCACGCTCAAACCTTCGGCAAATGGCCCGCCGATCTCAAGCCTCAAATCCGATGCGGGTTGCACCGAAATCTGATCGCCAAGGCTGTTTGTGAAGCAGACCAAACTATCGAGAGGATGCCGGCCATCGGCCTGCGGCGGCCCGACCCTCAAAGTCAGATTGAGTTTGGCAGGAGCAAAATACGACGTCATCAAAGGCTCAATTAGACTTGGTTTGGGCCAGAATGGCTGCATCGGCGGCCCGGTTGGGGTCTGGCGGCAGCCCATTGGCGAGCTTGGTTTCAAGCGCCTTTGTTTGTTCTTCGGTTGGATTTAGAGACAGGGCGCGCTGCCATTCAAGCCGCGCCTCTTCTGGTCGCCCTGTATGCCAATAAACGTCACCCAAGTGATCGGCCACTTCGGCAAGATTGGGGGCAAGACCCGCTGCCCGCTCAAGAATGGTGGCGGCCTCTTCAAGGCGTCCGCTTTTGAAAAGCGCCCAACCATAGGAGTCTAAAATCGCCCCTGACCCCGGCCGCAACCGCATCGCATTCCGCAACATGATAACAGCCTCGTCTAAATTCTCGCCACGATCCGCCAGAGCATAGCCTAAGTAGTTCAGCACATTTGGCTGATTAGGCGCGGCAGCTTTTGCCAAACGCAAGTCTGCAAGGGCCTCCGGCCAGCGTCCAAGGCGTTCACGGGCACCCCCACGGCCAAAATACAAAGGCCAAATCTCGACCGGCGACCATTTGGCCTGTTCAGCCCATTGGATCAATTGATGATAAGTCGCTTCAGCTTCTGAATCGAGACGATTGGCCGCCAACATATCAGCCAAAAGAGTCATGGCTGCGAAGCTTTTTGGATAGTTGGTTGCAAGCGAACGTGCCTCATTTAACGCTCGGTTTGGGTCGCGCGCATAAATCAGCCAAGCAAGCTCTGTGCGCGCCGCAACATAATCTGGACTGTCAGCCGACACGCGCTGCAAATAGGGCTCGGCCAATTCATCATAACCATGGGTGGCCAAATGCTGACCTAATGCGGCTGCAACTTCATAGGAGCGTGGATTAAAATAGGCCAATAGAAACAAAAGATCAGAAGTTTCAGTCGGCGGGCGGCTATCGGCCATCGCCTCAACCAAGGTCAGCATCCCGATTGCCACAAAATCCTGCGCATTGAGTGCAACATGAGCGGGTTCGCCAGCCCGCAGATTTGCAAGCGCCGCATCAAACGAGGAGGCTTTAACCGAACTACGCCCCGCCAAAGGCGCAAGCAAAGCTTCTGCCTTGTCCTTCTCGCCGGTAGTGAGCAAAAGCTGGCTGTAGAAGCGAAGGCCAGCAGGTGATTCTTGGCCAAGAGTGCGCGCCCTTTCAAACAAGGCGACTGCCTCTTGTAAGCGTTTCGCCCGCACCAAAAGAATGGCGCGCGACATCAGGGCAGCCTCATCAAGCTCAGCCATGCCAGTAGGTTGTGCAGCCAGTTCAATCGCTTTTTGACTTTGCCCCTGACCGAAAAGAGCATAGGCCCGCAGATGGGAGGCAAATTGGCTGAGGCTAGGACTGAATTTTTGCCCGTCCAAAAGTCGTATCGTATCTTGATAGCGACCTTGTCCAAGCGCTTCGATGGCCAAAGTCAGAACAGCTTTGGGTGGACGTTGACCCGGCGCAACCATTTTTGCCATCCGTGCGACCATCTCAAGATTACCAATCTCAAGATTGGCCGCACTGGCACGGTGATAAAGCTCCAAATCCGATGTGCGGCGAAAAAAAGCCCCTGACCAAGCTTGTGCGGCCAAAGTCGGATTATTGATACCTTGCGCATAACGTCCAGCCAGTGTTGCTGCAAACACGTCAGACTCTGATCGTTGCAATAGGACCGGCGCAACAGGCTTCAACGCCGCCGGCTTAGCGGTCGTTGATGCCCCTGCCTTTTTGGGGCTCTGGGCCATAGCGTCTGACACGCTTAGGCAAAGCGGAATGAGTGAAAGGAGCAGTGCGCGCCCGGGTGACTGATGTAGTCGTTTAAACACTGCCTGGTTCCGCAACGACCGGGGCAGTGCGTTCAACTGGTGCCGGGCCTTTCAAACCAGACCTCAGCTTTTCGTCCAATTGTTCCTGCTTGAAATAATGCCCGCCAAAATCCTTAGCCATTTTCCACATGCGGCGTGCATCGGCTTTCTTGCCTTGGTGCCAATAGACATCGCCCAGATTGTCGTAAATCTCTGGATCTGGCGCGTCCTTGCGCATTTCGACTGCTTTCTCGATCAAGCGTTGCGCTTCGTTCAATTGGCCAAGCTTGTAATG
Organism: Aquidulcibacter sp.; assembly: GCF_020253525.1. Lineage (GTDB taxonomy): Bacteria > Pseudomonadota > Alphaproteobacteria > Caulobacterales > Aquidulcibacteraceae > Aquidulcibacter. The sequence continues at coordinate 65,443 of NZ_JADCBK010000002.1, read as the reverse complement.
CGCGCGCCCCAAAGAGTCGGTGATAGCCCCAGAATAGGGCCGCAACTCATAGGCCTTCAACAGCAATTGGAAGCCTTCATCGAGATCAATATCATACTCCACCAATGTGTAGCCCAAGGCATTCATGAACATTGGCGAACGCGGCATTTCCTCCAAGGCATCGCGCAGCAATTGGACGCCCTCGGCACGGGTCGCCGGGAATTGCGCCAAGACGCTGCCCAAAGATACTTTAGACCGGCTATCGGCACCCATCATTTTAAGGCTATCGCGCGCGGCGGGTAGGCCCTCACGATGGGTTGTGGGCTCCCCAGCGAGAAAGAGGCCTGCATAGCCCCGAATGGGATTCTCGGGCTTCAGCTTCTTGACTAAATTGCGGGCAATATCAACAGCCTCAGAGGTTCGGCCAAGATCATAATGGGCGCGCATCAAGCTCAGCTGAGCCAAGTCCTCGTCCCACTCGCCCGTGCCATTGGCGACCGCGACACTTTTGCTGGCACTTTCAAACGCCCCTTTGAAATCACCGCGGGCGCTTAAAGCAGTGGCATGCAAATCCCACCAGCGCCGATCGCGAAGCCGTTCTGGAATTTGATCGAGCAAAGCTTTCGCGCTGGACGCATCTTCAAGGCTTAAGTGCAGTGCCGCCTTTGCATGGCGCGCCTCGTCGAGCCGTTCACCCGATGTAATGGGCATGAGGGTAGATAGGGCAGCCTTATCTTCATCAATATTGCCCAAAACCTCCGACAGAATGAAGCGCGCGCTTTGGTTTGTGGCGTCAATTTTGAGAGCGGTGCGCAACAAAAGGGCGTCACCCACAAACTGGGCATCTGCATCTAAGGTGTCGGCGGACTCATCCGCAGTTGGCTTGTCTGAATCCTCTTTGTCTTCGCTGGCCTGCAACATACGTGCAACCATCATGGCCGAGGCATAATTGCTCATAAGAGAGCTGACGGTTGCCTCTGGCGACAGTTTGGAAAGAGCGGCAGGCTTGCCTGCTACAATTGTATCGCGAAATTGCGTATCAATCAGGTCAAGTCCTTTCGGATCACCAAAGACCTCGTCAAAAACCTTGACCGCATTTTCGTTCTGACCAGCCTGTACCAGCAACGTGACATAGCGCTTGCTTAGATCGCGGACAAAGTGGAGTTCGCCGACTTTTTGCGCTTGTGCATAATAGCCCAAAGCCGCCTTGGTATCCCCATTTTGCTCAGCCAAGAGCGCGCGGTAAGCATTGAAGAAAGGCCGCTCGCCATCACCGCCATAGGTCTCCCAGGCATTGATTGCTTGGTTCCATTGGCCTTGACCAACATGAGCCCAGGCTACCAAGGTTGCTGTCAACATGTCGCTGGGATCGCTGTCGCGCAATGTTTCGGTGACGTCTTGATAATTTTGTTGGCTGAACGCTCTGATCGCGCTGTAATAAAGGCCGGTGCTATTGTCCCCAGATGCCCGTCCCAAAGCGGCAAGAGACTTGAAGGCAAACTCCAAATCATCGTCAATTAAGGCCTGCCGGATTGCGTCACCAAGGCTAAGGCCCGCATAAGCGCGCTCGCGCGCAATCGCGCTGGCTCGATCCGCATCGGGGGTACGCTCAATGGTGGGCGGTGCTGCAGCCCAAGCCATCGGTGCCATAAGCATTGAGCCCATGAGGATGGTGGTGGTCGCAAAAAGGACAGCTCTAAGGCGCATGGCAATATCCTGCTGGTAGCGTGGATAGATGGAATGACCGAGGATAGGTCACTGACTAAACTGGCGCTGATTGCGTGACCAAACAAGGGCTAGACTTAGGCCAGCCTGTGAAATGTGATCGCAATCCGCGCCGGTGTTCAGCCAAATCCTACATGTTTTGATAAATCGGCCCCTCCCCGCCTTGAGGCGTGGTCCATGTGATGTTCTGATTGGGGTCCTTAATGTCGCAAGTTTTGCAATGGACGCAGTTCTGCGCATTAATCTGGAAGCGCTTTCCAGCCCCATCTTCAACCCACTCATAAACACCTGCTGGGCAGTAGCGGTTGGAGGGACCTGCGAAGACTTCCAATTCACTCGACTTTTGCAAAGCGAGGTCTGCCACTTTCAAGTGAATTGGCTGGTTTTCCTCATGATTGGTGTTGGACAAAAAGACCGACGACAATTTGTCGAAGCTCACAACACCATCAGGTTTTGGATACTCAATCTTCGGGCATTGATCAGCCGGCAACAGGCTGGCGGCATCGGTTTTGCCATGTTTTTGTGTACCAAAGGGCGACCAACCGCCAAACACCGTGGTGCACCACATATCAATACCGCCGAGGCCGAGGCCGACGATCGTGCCAAACTTTGAGAGAAGTGGCTTCACATTGCGCACCAATTGAAGGTCTTTATAGACCCAGCTAGCCTCGTAAGCTGCCTGATACTCTTCCAACACATCGCCAGATCGACCAGCAGCAATGGCTGCTGCAACGGTTTCTGCGGCCAGCATGCCGGTCTTCATCGCATTATGGCTACCCTTGATGCGCGGCACATTCACAAAGCCCGCCGAGCAGCCAATGAGCGCCCCGCCGGGGAATGGCAGTTTAGGCACAGATTGCAAGCCGCCTTCGGTGATGGCGCGCGCGCCATAAGACAAGCGCTTGCCGCCCTCAAAGGTTGGGCGGACATCAGGATGCTGCTTGAAGCGCTGGAACTCATCAAATGGGCTCAGCCATGGGTTCTTATAATTTAGGTGCACTACATAGCCGACAGAGACCAGATTATCGCCCCAGTGATAGAGGAATGAGCCCCCACCGGTGCTCCAATCCAAAGGCCAGCCAAAGGCATGCTGAACCAGACCGGGCTTATGCTTCTCGGGCGCGACTTGCCAAACTTCCTTGAGGCCAATGCCATATTTTTGTGGCTCTTTGCCGTCATCAAGGCCATATTTGGCGATGATTTTCTTGGCCAGCGAACCACGGACACCTTCCCCGATCAGGGTATATTTGGCGAAAATATTGATGCCGGGGGTAAAGTCTGGACCCATCTCGCCTTCGCGGGTGATGCCCATATCGCCGACCTGCACGCCTTTGACCGCACCTGCCTCATCATAGACAACTTCGGCAGCCGCAAAGCCTGGGTAGATTTCCACGCCCAATTCTTCCGCCTTGGCGCCCAGCCAACGGCAAACATTGCCCAAAGAGCCAATAAAATTGCCATGATTATTCATCAGGGGTGGCATGATGAAATTGGGCAGAGGCAAACCACCCGCTTGCCCTAAGAGCTTCAGCTCGTCTTTTTCTACTTGCGTGGTCAAAGGCCGATCTGGCGCATCGCGCCATTCAGGCAACAGCTCGTCTAAAGCCTTTGGGTCGACAACAACGCCTGAGAGAATATGCGCCCCAACTTCGCCGCCTTTTTCCAGCACCGCGACAGCCAAATCTTCATTGAGCTGTTTCAAACGGATCGCAGCTGCCAAACCTGCTGGTCCAGCTCCAATGATTAGGACGTCATATTCCATCGATTCACGCTCAATCGCGTCAAAAGCCATCGTCACTCCCCTTTTCGCCTCGGCCCTACATGGATCAGTTAGACTGTTATCGCATGAGGACAAATTTCAGATTGCCTTTGTCATCAGCCTCACGAATGCTTATCGAGGTCTTAAAGGACGAAGGTCAAGACCAGTTAGGCGCCCAAACCGCCGCAAAATCTGCGATAGGATTGCTGAAGGCATGCATGTACGCCCAAGTTTAACTGTAGAAGCCGCTGCCCAAGCATTGGCGCACTGGTGGGAACTGGCAGGACTCGAGCCGTGTGATTTGGGTCCCGCCCTACGGGCACGCACCCAAGCTTTACAACGTCAAGCCGCAGAAGCCCCCGCTCCAGAGACAAAAGTTACACCCGCGCGCGTCACAAACGCCAAAAAACCAGTCGATGCGCTCGCTGAAGCCCATCGACTAGCCCAATCCTGCTCGAGTTTAGACGCGCTCTATAAAGCTTTGGAGAGCTTTGATGGTTGCGGGTTAAAGGCCAATGCACGCACCACCGTCTTTGCCGATGGTCGGGTTGGTGCCGATATCATGGTCATCGGGGAAACTGCCGTTCGCGAGGATGATGAACTGGGCAAGCCATTTCAGGGGCCCGAGGGCGAATTGCTCACGAAAATGTTAGCCAGTATCGGGCTTGATCGGCAGCAGGATTGCTATCTGACCTGCCTCATACCTTGGCGTCCACCGGGCAATCGCAATCCAACCGCCGAGGAAGTCGCTTTGTGCCGTCCCTTCTTGGTGCGCCATATCGAACTTGCCGCGCCTAAAGCGGTACTTATGGTGGGCGGTCTGACTGGTCAAACGCTTCTCAACACGTCCGATGGCATTATGAAGTTGCGTACTCGGTCGTTTGAATATCGCCTAGGGTTGGAGGCCACAGGAGCATCAATCTATGCCCAATGCCTTATTTCGCCTGCCTATCTGTTGAACAGGCCGCGCGACAAAGCGCTCGCCTGGCAAGATTTATTAAGATTTGAACAGAAAATCTCAGCTTTGGGCGTTGCCACCAAGGGCAGAAACGGGGCAAAAGGCGGTTAAATCCGCCCAAAATGCCCGTTAGGTCGGGCGAGGGCGTCATGGACCTCTGACCAAAATGGTCAGGGCAAGCAGGCAAGTTGGTTTGGTAAGCTTATGGATTTCCAGAGTTTATCAAGCACTTCGGCGAAGGGCCCAGATGGTTTGACCCAAAGTGACATGACACAAATTGGCGGACTTAAGCGCGCTTTCGTGAGGCCGATTCTGGTTGCCAGCTGCCTTGGCTTTGCCTGTTTATCGACGGCAGCCCTTGCGCAGACCGCAGCACCGGCTGTCGCATTGCGGGGCACAGTTGCGGGCCCAGATATCCTCACCAGCAGTGATGAAGCCAATTACCGCAGGGCCTTTGCGGCAGCCACCGCTAATCAAAAAGCTGTTCTTGAGGATATCTTGCCGACGATTTCCGATGGCACCTTGAAGCCGCATGTGGAACGCGCACGCTTAGTCTCACCGGCGACACCGCCCGATCTGCCCGCTATGGCCGCTTGGCTGGAGCGCTGGGGTGATGTTGCTGGGGCGAGCGCCGTGTATGAGCGTGCTCAAGCGGCACAGGAAGATGCCATTCAAGCAGCCCGTATTATGGGGGTAGTCCCGACACCCTTCCGCCTGAAACGGCCCGACCCCGTGCCGACCCGCCGCTCCATGGGGGTGGTGCGTGAGCCAAGCTTTATTCCCATTCCCATTGGTCAGGGCGCGACACGCGCCCATCGTGCACAAATTGATACCTTGGCCGCGCGCTTCTATGCTGGCGATGATGAAACAGCGCTTGCCATGGCACGAGAAGCGGTAACTGGCCCTCAATCAGGGCAAGCTGGTTGGATTGGCGGCCTTGCTGCTTATCGCTTAGGCGATTTTGCAACCGCTCAAACCATGTTCACCGCCGCTGCCAATTGGAACGCAAGTGACGATTGGGCGCGCTCTGCCGGGGCATTTTGGGCCGCACGTGCCTCTGAAAAGCTGGGTGATAAGGGCAGGACGCAATCCTTTTTGGAGCAAGCAGCTTCCAATCCTTTGACCTTTTATGGGCAATTGGCGCTGGCGCGGCTCGGACGCTGGGATACATTGCGCATTCCCCAAGCTCAAGATGAGAGGGATCGCGCAGCCCGATTGATGCGCACCGATCCAGGGGTACGCCGTGCGGCGGCTTTGAAAGAGGTTGGCCGCCTTTCGGATGCAGAGGCTGAGCTTTTCAATAGTTGGAGCCGCGCGCGAGCCGAAGACGATTTAGGCTATCTGGCCGTGGCCCGTAGCTTGAACTTGGACCCCGTAGCCGAAAGGATCGCGCAGTCCTCATCGGCAGCAGCCTTGGCAGCGCTCTACCCAGTCCCCGACCAATTCCGCCCTGTGGGTGGCGAGTTTGTGCTTGACCGTGCGGTTGTGTTGGCAGTGATGCGTCAAGAATCGAAATTTGACACAGATGCAAAATCCTATGCTGGCGCTCGGGGCTTGATGCAGGTCATGCCGCGAACGGCCGCGTGGATGACGGGCCGTCGGGATTTGGCAAGCAATCCGCGCTTGCTCAATGACACCACATTGAACGTCACTTTGGGGGAAGCCTATCTTGAAAAAATGATGGCGATGGGCGTGGTTTCAAACTGCCTAACCCGCACCTTCATGGCCTATAATGCCGGGCCCGGAAATGTGACCCGTTGGAGTGCGAGTGTTAAGGGTGCAGAAGACACATTGATGTTCATGGAAGCCGCCCCCAATGGCCAAGCCCGCGTCTATGCAGAGCGTGTGATGAGCAATATGTGGATTTACCATCGCCGCTTTGGCCAGCGTGCACCAAGCCTTGAAAAGCTGGCCCGTGGCCTTCCGCCAACTTATGAACCGCAAGATAACCCGCGTCTGGCTAGCGCCAGTGTCCGCTTGGGTTCGAGCACGCCTGTCGGCGCAACCGGTGCAACAGGCTCTGCCGGCCTGGCGAGCACCGGGGTCCTATCTTTGCGTTGAACGCTTTAGGCTAGCTGCATCGTCGACATCTTCAAGCTCGCGCAGAAAGGCAACCCGCCAACGAGGGGGTAGACACGCTAATGTATCGGCAAGCGTGTGCGGGCTAGACCAGCGGACAGGCGCAAGCTGCGCCCGACGCGCTGCGCGTGGGGCCATGCCAATCAGCCAATAGCCGCCATCAGTTGCAGGCCCCAATACGACATCTGCGCGCGTTAAGGCCCTGAAAGCTGTTACCAAATCTGCCCGTTTCAAATCTGGCAAATCCGACCCAATGATACAGACTGGCGTGCGACCAAACCGGATCAAGGCCCGCGCCATCCGCTGTCCTAAATCACCTTGCCCTTGCCCGACACGGCGCAAATTGGCGGGCCAAACACCGGGAAATGATGCAGCAAAATCCTGTTGGGGCGCGACCGCCAATAAGGTTTCCCAACGGTTTGAGCGGGCGACGCGGCACGTCAAGGCATCCAAACGCCGTTTCGTGCGCCAAGCGGCAACCTTTCCGACTCCACGCGCCAGGCGGGTCTTTGCTAGGCCCATGCGCGGCGACTTTGCGAAGATAAGAAGTTTCGGCTTCACCGATACCAACCCTTGAGCCGATCAGGTGAAACCCCGCACAGATAAGCAGTCAAAAGCGACAGATTGCGCAAGGGTACATACCACCATCCGCCGCGTCGATATCGCTCCGCGCTGGTTTCAACCCCAGCATTCAGGGGACCAAGTCGCGACTTACCCAATTTTTTCACCAATGCGACATCTTCCATCAAGGCAAGCTCCAGATAGCCACCCACCGCCTCATACAGGCTACGCGATATCAGAAGCCCTTGATCTCCATAGGGAAGGCCGAGGAGGCGGGCGCGCCAATTGGCCCAGAAAGCAATGCGCTTGGCAGACCGCTCTTGGCTGTCAAACTGTAATCGAAAATAAGCGGCTTGGTCTGGTCGATGCGCCATATGGGCTTCACACGCGCCAATCCAGCCTTCCAGCGGGATTGAATCGCCATGTAGAAACAAGAGCCAATCTCCCTTGGCCACCTTGGCTCCCGCGGCCAGCTGACGCCCCCTACCCCGGCCCTCAGGTCCTAATTGTAGAACATGGCACCCCATATCGAGGGCAAGCTCCGCACTTTGATCGGTTGAGCCAGCGTCCACAACTACCACATCACGGATGAGGCCTGCCCCCAGCCCTGCCACTAAGCTGGCTAAGCAATCGGCCAATCTGGGCATGGCATTGAGGGTTGGGATGACAATGGAAAGCGGGGCAGCAGTCATGCTCGCACTAGAAGGGCTTGCGCGAGCCGGTGGCAAGGGGGTTAAGTGTAAGCCGCCTCAAAATGGGGTCGAGTGAGTAGAAGGGGCACGCCATGCGTTTGGATGACATCCGCCGATCGAGCAATATTGAAGATCGTCGTGGCGGGGGTGGCGGTGGCGGCTTTGGCGGCGGGGGTGGCCCACGGCTTCCATTGCGAGGCCGGGGTGGCCTAGCCATGATTGTCATCGTTTTGCTGCTGGTCTTTTTTGGTGGTGGCGACACCTTAGGCACCTTGATGTCGATTTTGGGTGCCAGCTCTGGATCTGTAAGCCAATCAGGAGGCTTTCAAGCCGACACAGGTCAACCCAACGGTCTGGATCAAAAAGCCAATTCAAGCCGAAGTGAAGCTGAGACCGCAGATCGTGTGGCGGCGGTACTGGGCTCAACTGAAGACTTCTGGACCAGTTATTTTGCCAAGAACGGGGCCACTTACACCCCTGCAACCTTGGTTTTGTTTAACGGCCAAACCAGCTCGCCCTGCGGGGCGGCCAGCGCCTCGACTGGACCCTTTTACTGCCCAGGTGACAAAAAAATCTATTTGGACATGAGCTTCTTTGAAGAAATGGACCGGGGTCTGGGGGCACAAGGCGATTTCGCCCAAGCCTATGTGATCGCCCATGAAGTTGCCCACCACGTCCAATATGTCACAGGAATCCTTCCCCAAGCCAACCGCGCGATGCGTCAACAGGGGCAAAGCAAGGGCGCGGACTCCCTGGCGGTTCGAACTGAACTTCAAGCCGATTGCTATGCCGGCCTCTGGGCAGGCCAGTCCAACATTACCCAAGCCCTCGAGCCCGGTGACCTTGAAGAAGCACTGGGAGCTGCCAGTGCGGTTGGCGATGATCGCCTGCAAAAGCGTGCGCAAGGCTTTGCGGTGCCCGATAGCTTCACCCATGGCACAAGCGCGCAACGCATGGCTTGGTTTAAGAAGGGACTTGAAAGTCGCGATACGCGCGCGTGCGACACATTCTCGGCGCGTGATCTCTAGCTAAGGCGTTAAGCGTTTTCTTCGCCGGGCCAGATTTTGATGCGCCGAACCAAGTGGCGAACTTTAACCTTACCTTCTGGAACTGTCTGGTTCTTAACGCTCATACCTGCCTTATGCACGCTGTTAGGGTCCCCACTGACCAAGGGATGCCAATCAAACAGGGGCTTGCCCTCTTGCACGAGCCGATAAGCGCAGGTCATGGGCAGCCATGTAAGCTCACCCAAGGTCTCTGGTGTCAACTTCACACAATCGGGTACGTGGGTCTTACGCTCGGCGTAATTACTGCAGCGGCACGAACCTGAATCAAACAGCTTACAATGCACGTCGGTTGTGTGGATGTCGCCAGTATCTTCATCTTCTAGTCGGATCAGGCAGCATTTGCCGCAGCCATCGCACAGGCTTTCCCATTGGGCCTCGGTCATGTCGGCGAGTTTGGTGTCGATCCAAAAGGGCATGTGGCCTACCGCACAAACTTGGCCGCGATTTCGACATGCGGCGTGAAGCGGAATTGATCAAAGGTCTCGATCTCCGCAAGGCGATACCCGCCGTCGATCAAAATACGGGCATCGCGGGCAAAGCTGGCTGGATCGCACGAGATCGCCACCACCAGATCAATCTTGGATCGTCCAATCTGGGCGCTTTGGGCTTCCGCCCCCGCCCGTGGTGGGTCAAAGACGATGGCATCTAGGCCTTTCATCTCCAAGGGCGCGAGAGGTGCCCGAAACAAGTCGCGGGCCTCGGCAATCAATGTTTTTCCCCCTGCCAAACCGTCTGAAGCCTTTTTCATCGCGGCCACAGCTTGGACGTCAGATTCAATGGCACGCACTTGGGCCTTTTCTTTCAGCCGCAACCCAAAGGTGCCAATTCCAGCAAACAGGTCGGCAACATGCTTCCGGCCTTCGGTCCACTTCAAGACTCGGGCTGCCAAAGCCTCCTCACCGGCACGCGTCGCCTGCAAAAACGCCCCAGCGGGCAATTCGACAATCGCTTGGCCCATTTTTACGCGCGGGGTGACGCGGGTTAATGCCGTCTGGCCATGCAGTGTTAGCCGTCCAATCTCTGCCGCTTCCGCAAGGACTGCCAAACGTTCGAGTCCTTTACGCTCAAACTTATCAATCCTGCCGGCATTGCGCACATCGACATCAAGACCCACCGGGGTCTCCGTTACCAAGAGGTCGATGGTTTCCTGTTTGGGCGCGAGCGCCTCTGCAAGGATTGCTAAGCGGGGAATGGCAGCATTGAGGCCCGGCGTTAAAACCGGGCATGCGCTGATCGGCTCAATCTGATGGGTTTTGGCTTGGGTAAAGCCAAACAAAAAGCGTGGACCTGCATGCTTGCCATGAAAAGTCGCCCGTCGGCGCCCTTGACCCCAAGCAGGCTGGGTTGGCGGTAGGGCTATGTCGATACCAACACGTTGCAATGCCCGCTCCACCAAACCCGCCTTCCAAGCCAGATAGGGGCCTTCCGCCCAATGCTGCAGGGAACAGCCGCCACAGACACTAAAGTGGCCACATACCGGCTCAACCCGCTCTTTCGAAGGCTGCAAGACTTTAACCAAAGTTGCCCGATCGCCGCGTTGGTTCGCTTCGACTTGTTCGCCCGGCAAGGTGAAAGGCACATGGACCGCACGGTCCTGATCACGCGAAACACCGTCTCCGCGTGCGCCTATATGCTCAATGTTGAGCGTGAGAGTTTCCTGAATGCTTTTGTTCATATCTGCTCATGCGCCGTTCAGGGAGGATGTTGCAAGTTAGCTTTCACAGAAGGCCTGCACCTGCCCCCTCTATCTCATGGGTCTTCTCTGTAAAGGAGCATCGTGATGCGTACATTGATTTTCTCAAGCTTGGCTGCCGCACTGGCCCTTTCAGCCCCTGCCATGGCCTCTGCCCAAACCTATGACAATAGCTATCCCACTTATGGTTCGGTCCCCCAAGACTGCCAACAAAGCCTGAACAACAATCGCTTGGCCGGTGGTGCCATTGGTGCGGTTGCTGGTGCGGTTTTGGGCAAGCAATTGGCTGGACGTAATGCCCGCAAGGAAGGCACTGTTCTGGGTGCGGTTGTCGGTGCAGTTGCAGGCTCGCAAATTGCCAAGAGCCGCGTTGCTTGCGACGACCCCGTCTATCGCGGTTATGAGCCTAACCAGCGCCAAGAGCGCCAAGAAGGCTATCGTAATAATGGCTACAAGGACTATGGCTATTCACGTGATGATCGCTTTGTCGACTATCGTTCGGGCCGTCGCGACCACCGCCGCGATCATGATCGCGCTTACCAAGCCACCTACACCCCACCTGTCGTAAGTCGCCAAGAATGCGGCTGGGGTGAAGCCGCCCTGCGTCGTCCAGACGGTCTTTATGAGCGTCAGCAAGTTTGGATGTGCCGTGATAATCGCGGCGAATGGCAAGTCGTCAACTAAATCCAGAACCCACCGCTTTGCCGCCTCCCTCCTCACAAGGGGGGCGGCTTTGTCGTGCCAAATCGACCGCCATGGATCTTAGCTAGGCCTGTGTTTTCTTTTCCCTGTTTTGGTGAAGAACAGCGCAAAATGGTGAAGAGTTTGGCATAGTGAACCGAAGTGACGAAAGAATTTCGTCGAGATTTGATTCGAACGTCCCAGAAAAGGACTTGAATATGCGCAGTGTTTTACTTGGTGTGGCGCTTTCGGGCTTGTTAGCAGCCCCTGCCTTTGCTCAATGTGTTTACATGACGTGCCCCGGCGCCTCGGGTTCAAGCACGATGGGCAGTAGCAGCAGCAGTTCAAGTTCGTCTTCCACCTCATCGACCATGTCACAGCATGAAGTCACACAAAGCGTGACCGTGGCACCGGCTACAACCGAAACCTTTGTGCGCGAAGAAGTCGTGCGTGAGCCAAAAGCCCATGGCGGACACCACGCGGAGCATCACCAACACATGCAGCAAGCCTATCGCCACGGTTACCGCGATGGCTATCGCGATGGCTATCATGATCGTGGCAAACCAAAGGCCCGCGCCACCAAGGCCCGTACACGTGGTGCCGCGGTCCATTCAAACCACCGTCGTCCCCAGCCAAAGCCTAAGCGCGCACAGACCACGCACACCCATTCTTCTGCTTGGGTGTATGAGAACCGGCCCTATGTGGACCCAATCAAGGACCGCGCAAGCAGCTATGAAGCTGCCGCCAATGGCTCATCGATCGCGTTAGCTCATGAAAGCAGCGCATCGAGCAGTTCGTCCTGGTCATCTTCTTCCTCGATGAGCAGTTGGTCGAGCCAAGGGGGCATGTCGTCTTGGCCTGCGCCTGCCGCGACGATGCAACAGGGCGGCATGATTTGCGGCTGGAGTATCCAGACCGTGACGACGCCAGATGGGCAGACCTTGCCGCCGCAACAAACTTGGGTCTGCCAATGCCCGCAAGGCTGGCGTCCACCCGGCTATTGATCGGCACACGTTGATTTTTGACTTCTTGGGAGACGACAATGCGCCAAGCCATCCACCCGATTCTGATCGCAACCCTATGGGCGACCGCCATTTTTGGAGTGACTCCAGCTTTAGCCCATGGCGATCCGGAGCGCGCCGCTATGCCGCGCGCCATGGGGCAGCCAGAAGCCTTTTCGGGTTCCTGTGCTGAGGCCAAATCCGGTGCGCGGGCAGCCGGTGGCGTGATTGGGTCAGTTGGTGGGGGCATTGCAGGCAAAGCTTTAGCGGCCGCAGCCGTTCAGCCTGAGGGAATCCTAGTTGGTGCTGTGGTCGGAGCCTTTGTGGGATCACAAATTGGTGGCGCCAACGTGACCTGCCCAACCAACCTATCTGAAGATCAAGACCTGCGCCCGCATGCGCCTCAACTCACGCCACCCGCACCGCGTGCGCAGCGCGTGGTTGGTGGGGATTGGTATCAGCCCTCGCCACATTCCTATTATGGCCGAGAGCGGCGTGGGCCTCTCTTTGCCGCCCCAGCCGATGTTCCCCGGCCTGCGCAAGTGCCGCGCGCGTCCTATGTCGGCACCCAGCCTGTTCCGATGACTGGCGGCTTGCATCCGGGCAGCTTCCCGCCACCTTGCATGGTCTGCACGCGCTAAAGCGTCTCTGCGGCTACGCGCCGTGCATGCAGCAAATATTCCCGATTGCCATCGCCCCCGGCAATCGGGCTTTCAATCAGGCCTAAAACCTTGAAGCCACACAGGCCATCGAGTTCTTGGCGGACTTCTTCCGCAATGATTGCCGCTATTGCTGGATCGACGAGGCCGCGCTTGCCCACGCGTGAAGGCCCTGCTTGAAATTGTGGCTTTACCAACGCCACGAGATCTGCGCTTGGCGCGACAAGGGGTAGAACAGAAGGCAAGACTTTTTCCAACCCGATAAAGCTTACATCTACCACGACAAGGTCAGGCACAGGCTCGCCCAAATCGGCCGAGCTTAAAGTGCGCGCATCGGTGCCTTCCAGCGATGTAATGGCGGGGTTACCCCGCAGGCTTGCGTCCAACTGATCGCGCCCGACATCAACGGCGACAACATGGGCCGCACCCCGGCTTAACAGCACTTGGGTAAAGCCTCCTGTGGATGCCCCGATATCTAAGGCATAGCGGCCTGTCGCCATCACACCAAAGGCGTCTAAAGCGGCGATTAATTTCAGCCCAGCACGCGACACCCAATGATAAGCCAGTTGCGCCGTTAGCGGGCAGTCTGGCTCTAGAAGTTCTGAAGGTTTTGCGATGACGCGGTCACCAGAGCGAACCAGCCCCCCCTCAATGGCTTCTCGCGCTTTGGCGCGGGTGGCGATTAAACCACGCGCCACCAGTAACAAATCTGCTCTCATACGTTCCATGGCCAAGGGCCTATCCTGCGCAGCCTGGTTTGACCACCCCGGGCGCGCATGCCCCCTCAACTGAAAACGGCGGACCCGAGGGCCCGCCGCAGAGATTTCACCTAGGACAAGATCCTAGTCGAGTTTGTGTGGCAATTCGTTTGCGGGAGGCTCATGACCCGTCACGAATTCACCTTTGGCAAGCTTGGAATTCCACATCCCATAGAGGAAATAGACTGCCGTGGCGCCTGCCAAGAAGATAAAGAAGAAGTGCAGAACGCGCTGTTCCACCGTGAAGATCAACGCCCCGCACGACAAAATGCCAAAGATTGGCAAGATCGGGTACAAGGGGACCTTGAAGCCTCGTGGCAGGTCTGGACGCGCCTGACGCAACCAAATCACCGAGACGCAGACGATGGCAAAGGCGGCCAAGGTTCCAACCGAAGTCACATCGCCCAAGACGTTGATGTCGAACAAGCCGGCCGCAAATGCCACAATGATACCAACCACAATCGTGTTGATCCAAGGGGTTTGGAACTTGGGATGCACGCGTGAGAAGATCTTTGGCAGGAGACCATCTCGGGCCATCGCGTAGAAGATCCGGGTTTGACCATACATGAGAACCAAGATCACCGACGTCAGACCAATGATCGCACCGGCCTTAATAGTCATGGCAAACCATGCCCATTGAGGACCCATGGAATCCACAGCCACAGCCACTGGGTCAGGCACGTTCAATTCCTTGTAATTGACCAACAAGGTCAAAACGGCTGCCACCAGCATGTAGAGGACGGTACAGACGAGCAAGGAACCAATGATGCCGATTGGCATGTCCTTTTTCGGGTTCTTGGCTTCTTGGCCAGCGGTCGAAACCGCTTCAAAGCCGATATAAGCAAAGAAGACGATGGAGGCAGCGCGGAAGACACCTTCCCACCCGAACTTGCCCTCACCCTCATTTTCCGGAATGAACGGCACCCAATTCTGTGACAATTCAGGTAAGTGGGTGAGGACTTTATAGCCGCCGATCAGAATGAATGCCACGATCACCGTGACCTTGATCGCCACAATTATGTTGTTGACTTGGCTGGATTCAGAAATCCCGATGGTCAACAAACAGGCCAGAACCAAGGTTACCAAAAAGGCTGGGACATTGAACAAAGTGGTCAAAGTCGTGCCGTCTTTCAAGGTCGTCACATGGTTCATGGGACCGGTGAATTCTGGTGGTATGATAAGGCCAAAGTCGCCTAAAAGACTGACAACATAGCCAGACCAGCCTACCGCCACCACAGAGGCCGCAAGCCCATATTCCAGCAGCAAGAGTGCGCCCATGATCCAAGCGGCAAATTCGCCCAAGGTCGTGTAGGAATAGGTGTAAGCAGAGCCTGAAACAGGTAAAGTTGAGGACAATTCTGCATAGCAAAGACCGGCACAGGCACAGACGAGACCTGCGACGACGAAGGACAACATCACAGCAGGGCCTGCGTGCAAGGCAGCAGCATTACCCGTCCGAACAAAGATACCGGCCCCGATGATGCAACCAATTCCCAAAAGCACCAAATTGATTGGACCAAGGGTCCGCTTCAACTCACTCTTTTCGTTCTCGCTCATGATTTGAGCGACAGACTTACGCGCGAAAATTCGACTAAGTCCGGTCGCCGGTTTGGTTTCAGCCATTCAACCCCCCTTAAACAGGTTCATGTGGGTGCGACACTTTTGGGTCGCTTTCACCCCCGTGACCTCACGCTAGTGCCCTCTGCCCAGATTGGCAACAAAACAACGTGCTAATCATCGCCTCCGCTGCACTCTTGATCGGATTGAAGCACAAATTGGCGCAGATGCTGGATGATGGTGTATGCGGCGTGCAGTGACGAGGTGCACGAAGCCCGATTTAGCGCTACATGAGCCCCATGAGCAATTCTTCTATTTATGAGGGTCTGGGCACCCTCGGCCAAGACGTACGTGGTTATGCTTCTCCCGAAGAGGCTGTGCTGGAGCGCGTCGCCAATCCCCATCCAGGCACCGCCTATCTCGCGCGCTTTGTGGCACCCGAGTTTACAAGCCTATGTCCAGTCACGGGGCAGCCCGACTTTGCGCATTTGGTCATCGACTATGTGCCCGGCGACTGGCTGGTGGAAAGCAAAAGTTTGAAGCTGTTTCTCACAAGCTTCCGTAATCATGGGGCATTCCACGAGGATTGCACTGTGGCAATTGGCAAACGCTTGGTTGAGCTATTGGCCCCAACTTGGTTGCGGATCGGGGGCTATTGGTACCCGCGCGGTGGCATTCCGATTGACGTCTTCTACGCGACGGGACCTGCGCCAGAGGGCGTCTGGATTCCTGACCAAGGCGTGCCGCCCTATCGTGGGCGCGGCTAAGTGACTGGTTTGCTCGATCCCCGCGAAGCTCATCACGCCCATTTCAGCTTGGGGTTGCAACAAGCGGCGCAAGCGCGGGCTTGGGAGACTTTAGCCCGCGCGGCAGCTATGATTGAGCCCGGTATGAATGATCTCGACGGCAAAGCCATTGTCGATCAAGCCATTCTCGATAGCGGCGCTGAAAGACTGTGGCATGCAAGCCAAGTACGCTTTGGCCCCAATACGCTTTTGCCCTTTGGTGAAGTGCCAGCCGCGCCCCATGTTTTGGAGGCCGATGATATCTTTTTCCTCGATATCGGCCCTTGCTATGACGGCCATGAAGGCGATGTCGGTTCAGGCTTCACTTTAGGCCAAGTTCCCGCCTATCAGAACCTGATCGAAGATTCCAAAGCGGTGTTTGCAGCGGTCAAGGCCCATTGGGCCGAAACTGGAGCCAATGGCCCCGAACTATATGACTTTGCTAAGGCAGAAGCTGCCAAGCGCGGCCGGACCTTGGCACTCGAAGGGGCATCAGGCCACCGGATCGGCGCTTTTCCGCACCGTGTCCATCACAGCGGCAAACTGAAGGCTTTTGGCAAGACGCCGTCGCCTGCTTGTTGGATCCTTGAAATTCACCTTATCGATCAGGCCTTGAAGGCTGGTGCCTTCTATGAGGACATGCTTTAGGCCGTCTTTGGCCCGATTGCGCCAGCTATCCTATTGCGGCCATCCGGGAAGTTGGCCTTTAGGCCTTTGCCGGCAAGTTGAGCGGTGCGCTCCACCCGTTCTGCCCGTGTTTCGGGTCGTTTCGCAGCGCCAATCCACTCCAAGATACCGCGCCGGCTGGAGGCCGCCATTAAGTTCCAATTCTCCATGGCAAAAGCTGTTGCCGTCAATGCGGATTTGAGATCGTCTGGCTCGATCAAGGCATCGACTTCATTCAAACGGTCCCATGCGCCACTGGCTTTGGCTTGTTCAATCATGGAAAGCCCGCGCGGGGTGATCAGGCCCTGTTCCAAAAGCTTTTCGACCCGCTGCTTGTTCACGGCAGACCACGAACTTGAAGCGCGCCGTGGCGACAACAGCAACATCGTTCTGTCGTCATCCAGTTTAGCAACTCGGGAATCGATCCAGCCAAAGCAAATGGCCTCTTCAACAATGTCATCATAGCTGACACTTGGGCCTCTGCCCTTTTTGAAGGTTACAAGCCAAATACTTCTGCCAAAGGCCTCGGCATTCTCGGCCAACCAGGCGCGCAGCTCTTCCCGACTTTTGACTTCAACTTTTTCAAAATCCATCATTTCTACCGCCGGAAATCAGCCCAGAAACGCATTTATCAAGACTTTGTTAACCATGCCAAGCCATCCCATACTCGGGCGAAACTAGAATTGGTTTGAACACGCCCTGAGTCGGAGAAGCTGACGATGAACGCCCCAGAAGTCCTCGATGTTGCCCGTGATGCAATTTGGCTGACAATCGCGATGTCGGCACCGGTCATGCTGGTTGGTTTGGCTGTGGGCTTGGTTATCGGGCTGTTGCAGGCCCTAACGCAGATCCAGGAACAGACCCTTGTCTTTGTTCCTAAAATCCTTGCGATCTTTGCGGCGCTTCTTTTGTTTCTGCCCTTGATGGGCGGGATGCTGGGCGAATTTATGACGCAAATGATGACTAAAGTTGCGTCAAGCGGCGCGGGCTAACGGGTCCCGCGGATGGAACTCCTGCCCCAGACAGTATGGGTAATTGGTCTCGTCTTTGCGCGCGTTGGCGCGTTGATGATGCTCGCACCGGGTATTGGCGACCAATTTGTGCCGACGCGGGCACGCTTGATGGTCGCCCTTTTCATTGCCTTTACTTTGGCACCTGTCGTCTCCAGCAAGATTGGCCCCTTGCCGTCGGATATTTCTTTGATGTTTCTGGCCATCGGCAAGGAAATTCTAATCGGTCTGTCGCTGGGGCTTACCACCCGCATTTTGTTTTCCGCTTTGGCCACGGCGGGGGCGATTGCGGGCATGCAGACAGGCCTTGGCATGGCGATGGCGTTTGACCCGTCCCAGCAGCAGCAAGGGGCGGTGTTCGGCACCTTTTTGGCGCTTTTGGGGACAGCACTCGTGTTTCAGAGCGATGTCCATCACCTTTTCATTTCAGGGGCCGCAAAAAGTTTCGAGAACTTCTTGCCGGGCGGACCTTTACCCTTGGGCGATATCGCGCAGTTTAGTTTACGCGCCTTCAGCCAAGCCTTTTCCTTGGCCATTCAAATCACCGCCCCCTTGTTGCTGTTTGGCATCGTCATCAACGTCGCTTTGGGCATTATCAACCGCGTTGCACCTGCCATCCAAGTTTTCTTCATTGCCCAACCTGTGCAGGTTCTGTTGGGCATCATGTTGTTTGCGATCACCGCAGGCGCAGGCATGTTGGTGTGGCTTGAAGCCATCGCCACCGCTGGCCGGTCTTTGAATTGAGGCCGCCCGATGGAAGAAGATGAATCCCAAAAAACCGAAGCCCCCAGTCAGTACAAACTGGATGAGGCACGAAAAAAGGGCGACGTTCCCAAATCGCAAGATATTGCGACCTTGTTTGTCTTGACTGCGGGCGTTGCGGTTCTGCTGACCCTTGGCCTGCACAGCGCCAATGATTTGGCCCGCTACATGACGATTTTTATCGAACGGCCAGAACAATTTGCTGTCGATAGCGGGGCGCTGCAGCGGCTCAGCCTGGATGTCGGTGGGCGCCTCGCCATTCTGATGAGCGCAACGGTGGGTGCCATTTTCATTGCGGGCCTTGCCGGGCATCTGGTGCAATCAGGCTTCTTATTCACCGGCGAAAAGATGAAGCCGAAACTTGAGAAAATCTCCCCCATAGCCGGTTTCAAGCGCTTGTTCGGGGCCGAAGCCCTTTTGACCTTCGCCAAGACCGTGGTGAAACTGATCATTATTTGCTGGGTTGCTTATGCGATCTTGGCCCCCCATGCCAAGGAAATGCAAATCTTGGTGGCGATGGAGCCGGCCGCTTTGATGCCGGTTCTGGTCAAGATTCTTTTGGAGCTGTGCTTCGCGCTGATCGGCATTATTGCCGTCGCTTCCGTGGCCGATTATGCAATTCAGCGTTTTTCTTGGATCAAGCGTAACCGCATGAGCAAGCAAGAGCAAAAGGACGAGTATAAGAAGTTAGAAGGTGACCCGCAGATCAAAATGAAGCTGCGTCAAATTCGGATGCAACGCGGGCGCAATCGCATGATGGCAAAAGTGCCAGAAGCAACCGTCATTATCACCAACCCAACCCACTATGCCGTCGCCTTACTCTATGTGGCAGGCGAAACCCCTGCGCCGGTTTGTGTGGCCAAAGGCGTCGATAATCTGGCTTTGAAAATTCGCGAAATTGCCACCGAGTCCGATGTGCCAATTATCGAAGATCCGCCCTTGGCACGTGCCCTCTATGCGAGCGTTGATCTCGAAGAGACAATCCCGGCTGAACATTATCAAGCTGTAGCAAAAATCATTGGAGTGATTTTGGGTGTAGCCGCGCGGCGCAAATCAGGTGATTCTCTCCAGAGTCGAGTCCAAAACGCCGCATAGGTGCATCTTTGGACCGGTTTGGGGCGAAGAAGCATGGCTGGACTATTGAAGATGTTTTCCCGGTCGGAGTCGCACGACTGGCTGGCAAGTATGGATGGGCCTGCTGCCCTCTTTACACGCTCTGGGCGCTTCCTAGCCGCCAATGCTGCATATGACGCTCTGTATCGGCCGGTCTCAATTGATCCCCTACTGATGAGCCTGTTGGATCAGGCCTGCGCATTTCGGGCGTCTAAGGCGGTTCGCCGTGCGTTGAGCTTAGATGAAACCCAAGGCGACATGCGGGTTCGGGTGAGTGCGATTGGCGAGCATGCTTTGGTCCGCCTGACGAAGGTCGAAAGCCCCGCACAGCCTCAAGCAACGGCCCAAGATGGTGCCGCCTCGGTTTCCCAAGCAGCCCTCGCCGTCCAAACAACCTCGTCTCTTTTAACAGGCCTTGCACGTCTAATCGCCGAAGCGCCGGTTGGCTTTGCCCGCTTGGATCGGCGCGACGCGCGCCACGCAATTATTCAAGAAGCCAATCCAGCCTTCATCCGGATTGCTGGTGCCGGCAAAGGCGCAAAACTCTCTGAACTTGTTGCCCCGGCCCATGTCGATGATCTGGACCGCCTCGAAGTGGGCGGGCAACGTGCCATCGAGCTGGATATGGCCACTACGGGCGGTCAGACCTGCGAAGGCTGGCTCTTGGAAGACGAAAATGATGGTGCGGCTCTTCTCTTGGTTGACGTCTCAACCCGGCGGGAGATGGAACACCGCCTTGCCCAGACCAGCAAGATGCAGGCGGTTGGCCAAATTGCCGGTGGCGTCGCCCACGAGCTCAATAACTTCCTTTTGGTGATCACGCTGAATTGCGATGCCTTATTGGCGCGCCATCCTGTCGGCGACCCCAGCTATGGCGAATTGCAAAGCATTCAAAACACCAGCGCACGGGCGGCAGAACTGGTCAAAATGCTATTGGCCTATGCCCGCAAGCAGACTTTCCGGCGTGACGTTCTCGATGTTGGCGCGGTTTTGACCGAGTTTGCGGTTTTGATGCGGCAAGTCTTGGATGAGCGGATCGTCTTTGAAATTACCCATGGCCGTGACCTTCCCAATGTGCGCGCCGACAAACAACAGCTTGAAACCGTGTTCATGAACTTGGTTACCAATGCTCGCGATGCGGTCTTGATGTCTGGCAAGGGCAAAGGCTCAGTCACCGTGCGCACAAAACGCGCGACCACCCAAGACGTGCGCGCCGCACTTAAGGGCCTTAGCATCGCCGATATTGAAAATTGCGATTGGGCGATGATTTCGGTGACCGACACTGGCACCGGCATGAGCCAAGATATTGCCACAAAAATCTTTGAACCCTTCTTTACGACCAAAGAGCAAGGCAAGGGTACGGGCATTGGCCTTGCCACTGTTTATGGCATCATCAAACAGTCCGACGGCTTTATCGCCCTCGACTCGGTGGAAAATGAAGGCACGACATTCCACGTCTTCCTGCCTGCCACCACAGCCGACGAAGTCAGCGACGACTTGCCCCAAGCCCAAGCCCAAATCGCCGAAGCCCGGCCGATGGATTTGGCTGGACGCGGACGGATCTTGCTCGTCGAAGATGAAGAGGGTGTTCGCAATATCGCGACCCGTCTTTTGACCCAACGCGGCTATCATGTGACCTCCGCTGGCGACGGGGAAGAAGCACTCGAAATTCTCGAAAACGACCCCAATAGCTTTGACCTCGTCTTATCCGACGTGGTCATGCCGGGTCTTGATGGGCCAGGCCTTCTTAAGGCCGCTAAGCCCTATTTAGGCCACGCCCGCATCGTGTTTATGTCTGGCTATGCTGAGCAAGACTTTGCACAAACCCTAGAAGATGAGCGCTCCATCTCCTTCTTGCCAAAGCCATTTACGCTGGCACAATTGGCAGAACGGGTGAAAACAGAACTCGCGGCGGCTTGATACGTCAAAATCGGTCGTATAAATTATAAAAAAGTAGATTAATCCACTTTGTTCCACTTGTGTTCTAAGAACATATCAGATACAAACTCCTCATGACGTGACAAGGTCTGGTTTGCACACAGCTCCACTGAGCCCATTGTGCCGATGCAGGCGGGAATCGTGAAAAGGGGTTCAAAGATGGCTACTCAGGCTTCAAATGCAGCGCTTCGCTTGGTGGAAAAAAACGATATGGACAAAGAAAAAGCACTCGAATCGGCCCTGTCTCAGATTGAGCGTGCCTTTGGCAAAGGCTCGATCATGCGCTTGGGGGAACAAGGCGCAGCGGTTGAAATTGAATCCGTTTCGACGGGTTCTTTAGGTCTCGATATTGCCCTCGGGATTGGTGGTCTGCCCCGCGGCCGGATCATCGAAATCTATGGGCCTGAAAGCTCGGGTAAAACCACATTGGCGCTGCACTGTATTGCCGAAGCTCAAAAGAGTGGCGGGGTGTGTGCCTTTGTTGACGCCGAACATGCACTCGACCCCATTTATGCCCGCAAGCTCGGTGTAGATTTGAGTGATCTGTTGATCTCGCAGCCAGACACGGGCGAACAAGCTCTCGAAATCACCGATACTTTGGTGCGTTCTGGTGCGGTCGACGTTTTGGTGATCGACTCGGTTGCGGCCTTGACGCCCAAGGCAGAAATCGAAGGGGACATGGGCGATAGCCTGCCCGGTCTACAAGCCCGCTTGATGAGCCAAGCTTTGCGCAAATTGACCGGTTCGATCTCGCGCTCGAAAACTTTGGTGATCTTCATCAACCAAATCCGTATGAAGATCGGCGTGATGTTCGGCAATCCAGAAACCACAACTGGCGGCAATGCGCTGAAATTCTATGCCTCGGTCCGTCTGGACATTCGCCGGATCGGCCAGATCAAGGACAAGGAAGATGTGGTGGGCAATGTCACCCGCGTCAAAGTGGTCAAAAACAAAGTCGCCCCGCCATTCAAACAAGTTGAGTTTGATATTCTTTATGGCGAAGGCATCTCCAAGCAGGGTGAATTGATTGATCTGGGCGTGAAAGCTGGGATCGTTGAGAAATCCGGCTCGTGGTATTCTTACGACAGCACGCGGATCGGCCAAGGCAAAGACAATGCCCGCGCTTTCTTGAAGGCAAATCCTGAAATGGCTGCTGAGATTGAGCATAAAGTGCGCCAAAACGCAGGTATTCTAGCCGAAGTCTTGGCGGGTGATCCTGTCTCTGATGATGGCGACATGGACGATATGTAGCGCGTGGTGAAGGGTAGTTTTCACCCTTCATCCTCGAGAATCGACACGCGGCAAATGCCGCACGGTGAGAACAGGACCAAGCCCCCGGGCTCTGGTCCTGTTTTCGTCTTGGCTCGGTCACCAAGCACCACCAAGGAACATAGGCTTCAGGCCGCTTTGCGCACCACAATCATATAATTCATGCTGGTGTCAGATCCCAAGGACCAACGGTCCATCAAGGGGTTGTAATTGACACCGATTGGCTGATCGAGGCTAAGCCCCGCTTCTGTCTTGAGCGCAGCTTGGATTTCAGACGGCTTGACCAGCTTGTCATACTCATGCGTGCCCGGCGGCAACCAACGCAAGATTCGTTCAGCCCCAATGATGGCGAGGGCCAAAGCTTTTGGGGTGCGGTTAATGGTCGCGACAAACATCAATCCACCTGGTGCCACTAATTGGGCAGTATTCTTTAGAAAAGCTGCTGCATCGGCCACATGCTCTACCACTTCCATATTGAGCACGATGTCAAAGGGGCCCTCGCCTGCCGCCAACAAGCCTTCGGCGGTGCCATGACGATAGTCAATTTCAAGGCCCATTTGGGCTGCATGGGTCATGGCCGTCTTGATATTGGGCTCGGTCGCATCCACCCCAGTAACCTTGGCTCCCAGGCGTGTCATTGGCTCACTCAACAGCCCGCCGCCACAGCCAATATCCAGAAGTTTCAGTCCTTTAAGCGGCTGATCCGAACCAGACGTTAGTCCGAAGTGGGCTTCGGCTGTTTCGCGAATGAACCGCAGCCGCGTGGGGTTGAACTTGTGCAAAGGGCGGAATTTGCCATAGGGGTTCCACCAGTCTTCGGCCATGGCTGCAAACTTGGCCACTTCAGCCGGATCGATCGAGGGCGAGCGTGGCGGCATCTCCAGTGTCGCGTCTTGGGTGGCTTTCGGCATTGGGTTCAACTCACCTGTATGACAGTTTGCAACATGCAAAAGGATTGACCTTAAGACTTCATAGAGCGAAGAGCGCGCGCGTCGAGAGCCATCGTCTGTTTGTAACAGCAGATTTCTGCGTCTAATGGCATAGCTGAGGAGCAAAGAAGCATGTCGCGTCTGGTGATGAAGTTTGGTGGAACCTCTGTAGGAGACGTCGAACGTATCCGTCGCGTTGCGCGTCTGGTCAGTGCTGAGCGTGAAGCTGGGCGCGGGATCGCGGTGGTGGTTTCTGCTATGTCGGGCGAGACCAATCGCTTGGTCGAACTTTCCCGCCAAGCGGGCGAAGGCCTGCCGCCCGAACTATTCGACGATGAATATGATGTGGTGGTTGCGACCGGCGAACAGGTGACAACGGGTCTATTGGCCCTTGCCCTGCGCAGCATGGGCATCCCTGCCCGGTCATGGCAGGGCTGGCAGATCCGCGTGGCTTCAAGCTCTACCCACGGCTCTGCCCGCATTTCCGACATTGATGCCGATGAAGTGGCCGCAGCGATTGATTCCGGCGAAGTCGCCGTTATCCCGGGCTTCCAAGGCGTGACCGAAGAAGACCGTATCACGACGTTGGGTCGGGGTGGGTCAGACACGTCTGCCGTCGCCGTAGCGGCAGCCTTAAAGGCCGAGCGGTGCGACATTTATACCGATGTTGACGGGGTCTATACGACCGACCCCCGCATGGTGCCCAAGGCCCAACGCCTTGAAAAAATCTCCTATGAGGAAATGCTCGAAATGGCCTCGCTTGGGGCCAAAGTCTTGCAAACGCGGTCGGTCGAATTGGCCATGGCCAAACGTGTGCCCGTTCGCGTCTTGTCGAGCTTTGTTGAACCCGGTGAGCCAAACCCTGGAACTTTGGTCTGTGATGAGGATGAAATTGTGGAAAAGCAAATCGTGTCGGGCATTGCCTATTCGCGCGACGAAGCCAAAGTGTCGCTGAAAGCTTTGCAGGATCACCCCGGCGTCGCCGCCGATATTTTTGGCCGCTTGGCCGAAGCCAATATCAATGTGGACATGATCGTCCAAGCTCCCTCCCGCACCGAAGGCGCGGTCAATATGACCTTTACCGTGCCCGAGCGTGAAGCCGATCGCGCCATGGCGCTGATGAGTGCGGCCCAAGAGCAAATTGGCTTTGAGCAAGTCGAAGTCAAAAAAGACGTCTCAAAAGTCTCTGTAATCGGTGTTGGCATGCGCTCGCATGTCGGCGTTGCCCGTATCATGTTTGATGCCCTGTCGAAAAAGGGGATCAATATTGAAAACATCGCGACGTCCGAGATCAAAATCTCGGTTCTGATCGATAGCTCCTATACAGAATTGGCTGTACGGGCCCTGCATACGGCCTATGGGCTCGACGCTGCCTAAGTTTTGTGCAGCTTGCAGCAAAAAATGCTGTCGCTTTGAAGGACAGTTTATCCCTTCTCTTGTATGAGGAAGGCGACTTATGGTGTGGTCCTGCCCGTGCGGGTGCCACACCGCACCGTTTCGAGGAAGTGAATGAGCCCTGTTTCTTCTGGCAATGCGGGGGGGTCACGCGTTCTATTGCGTCGCCTGCGCGATGTCATGGTACAGGACGTCGACACCCAAACCCGCCTAGACCGGATCGTCGCGCAGATTGGCACGACGATGGTAGCAGATGTGTGCTCGATTTATCTCCGCCGCTCAGATGGGTCGCTGGAGCTATTTGCGACCGAAGGCCTATCGCGTGATGCCATCCACCGCACGCGGATGAAGGCGGGCGAAGGGCTGGTTGGCTTGGTGGCAGAAGGGGTTGAGCCGATTAGTCTGGCCGATGCGCCAAAGCATCCCCGCTTTTCCTACCGCCCTGAAACTGGGGAAGACCCGTTCCAATCCTTCATGGGGGTGCCAGTCCTTCGGAGTGGCCGGGTTGTCGGGGTTTTGGTTGTCCAGAACCGCTATGCGCGTACATACGAAGATGACGAAATTGAAGCGCTCCAACTGATCGCGACGGTTTTGGCCGAAATCGTCTCGGTTGAAGACCTGACCGGGGCCTTATCTGAGTTTCAGATCAAGCCCACCGCCCCAGAAACCTTAAAAGGCAAAGCTTATTCGCGTGGTCTCGCCTCTGGACAGGCGCTGCTGCACGACCCGGACGTTGAGCCAACGCGCTATTTGTCCGATGACCCCGTAGCAGAAGAACAGAGGCTGGATGAAGGTCTGGCCAAATTGCGCTCGGGCCTCGAAGCCCTGCTCGCAGGGGATGTGCAGACCCTTGGGGGCACGTCCTTTGAAGTATTAGAGACCTTTCATCTGCTAAGCCAAGACCGCTCGTGGGAACGCCGGTTGCGCGATGGGGTCCGAAACGGTCTGACGGCAGAGGCGTCTGTCGAGCAAGTGCGGTCTGAGCACCGCGCCCGCATGACAAGTGCCAAGGACGGCTATATTCGCGACCGCCTGCACGATTTGGAAGAGCTGGATAATCGCCTGCTACGCTATTTGTCGGGCGATACCGGTGACCGCAAGGAGGCCCCGGAGGA
Source organism: Aquidulcibacter sp. (assembly GCF_020253525.1). Classification (GTDB taxonomy): domain Bacteria; phylum Pseudomonadota; class Alphaproteobacteria; order Caulobacterales; family Aquidulcibacteraceae; genus Aquidulcibacter. Next base: position 39,292 of record NZ_JADCBK010000002.1, on the reverse strand, counting down.
TTCCATTCTGGTTGCCCGCGACATTGGCCCTGCCGAGCTGCTCGAATATGGTCGTGGCCGCATCAAAGCGATCTTGCTGGAAGAAGGTTCCCCCTCCTCCCATGCGGCTATTGTTGCCAAAGCGATGGGCGTGCCGATGCTGGGCCAATTGCCCAATTTGCTTTCCCGCGTTGAAGCAGGCGACACCATTATTGTGGACGGCAATGAAGCCCAAGCCTATCTGCGGCCGGACAGAATGGTCTCCCAGGCTTTGCATAGCCGGTTTGAAGCCCAAAGTGCCGAACAGCAATTGTTTGCCGCCTCAAAAGATTTGCCGAGCCAAACATTAGACGGACGAACAATAGACTTATTGCTCAATGCCGGTCTGGCCATTGATTTAGAGCAATTGGAAACAACTGGGGCCAGTGGCGTTGGCCTCTATCGCACCGAGTTCCAATTCATGATTGCAGACTCACTGCCCCGCCTTGATGCCCAGACGGCGCTTTACACCGAAGCGCTCGACCTTGCCAAAGGCCGACCGGTCACCTTCCGGACCTTGGACCTCGGTGGCGATAAGGTTGCCGCCTATATGCCGACAGAGCGGGAGGAAAACCCTGCTATGGGTTGGCGCGCTGTGCGCATGGGTCTCGATCGGCCTGGCCTCTCGCGCTACCAATTGCGCGCCCTTGTTCGGGCTGCCGAAGGCCGGCTTTTGCGCGTCATGTTCCCACTTGTGGCCGTTGTGGATGAGTTCCATCGCGCGCGGGAATTGTTGGAAAAAGAATTGGCTTGGGCGCGCGCCAATGGTCGGCTTGGCCCAAGCCGAGTTGAAGCAGGTGCGATGATCGAGGCCCCCGCTTTGGCTTGGGATACCGCCTCTATTGCCGAACATGCCGACTTCTTATCGATTGGCACCAACGACCTGATGCAATTCTTCTTTGCCGCTGACCGAGGCACCGCGAAAGTCGCGGACCGCTATGACATTCTCTCGCGGCCAGCACTCACCTTCCTGAAGCATATTCGCGACAGCGCAGGCCAAACCCCGATCTCCATTTGTGGTGAACATGCCGGTCGTCCTCTGGAAGCGATGGCGATGATTGGTTTGGGCTTTACCCGCCTTTCGATGCCAGCTGCGGGAATCGGTCCGGTCAAACGAATGCTGATGTCCCTCAATGGGGAAGAATTCTCCAAAACCTTGATGTCTTTGTTGCTCAAAGGCGACGGGCACCTCCGCAATGCACTGAAAGACTATGCAAAAACACACAAGGTTATAGTAAACTGACACGAAATCGCGCTAAGGATTTCTAAACTAAATGCCCGCAGTGTGGTGCGGTGTACAGATTAAGGATTGACACGATGAGTCCGGCAGAGGCCGCACGCACGTTAGACGCAGCCAAGACGCTCCATGCAGGGCGTGCGCATTTGCGTCTGGTGGGCTCTGTAGACAATCCAGATGCGGATGGTCCGGGCGCTCGTTTGCAAGCTGCCCGCCGCGATCAAGAGCTATCCATTCATCAAGTTGCCGGTGCCCTTAAACTCAAGCCAGAGCAGGTTGCCGCCATTGAGTCGATGCAATTCCAGAAACTACCTGGCCTTGGCTATGCGCTTGGCTATGTGCGTGCCTATGGTGAGTTGTTGGGCCTTGTCGATTGCGATGGTTTGGTGAGTGAGTTCCGCGATGCGTGGGAACCCGTGCAACGCCGACGCGAGTCGGAAATTGCAACCCAGCCTTCAAAATTTGTCGCCCCAGTCGGTGCGGTCGTCGCCTTGGCGCTGTTGGGTTGGTTGATCGTATGGGCGAGCTTGCACGCGATTAAGCCACAACCGGTTGATGTCGTTGCCCCGCCCGACGAGAAAATCAAAGCTTGGGCCGAAGCGCAACCCAAGGGGCCCGTGCAAGCCACGGCCGATGTTCAACCCTTGTCGACTTTGAAGGCCTTGCAAGACGTGCGCATTACGCTGCGGGGTGAAGATGGTGCCTTGGTAACCGATCGCATTCTGCGCAAGGATGAGAGTATTTCCACCGATGGGCTTGGACGCTGGTTCGTCTCGGCACCATTTGGGGGCGTGCTAGAAGCCAGCGGCTATGGTGAGACGGCGATCGTTGGTGAAGCCGGGATCAAAGTCGTCAATTGGCGCGTGCCTGATTTTGAAGCCATTGCAACGGCCAAAGCGAAAGCCGAAGCTGAAGCCGCTGCAGCCTTAGCCGCTGAAGAGGCCGCCAAACTTGCGGCCAAACTGGCGCAGGATCAGCCCGCCACAAGCCAAACTATTCCAGCTGTTGGGTCAGCACCTGCTAGCGCGGCACCTGCAGCCTCACGTGCGACAACCTCATCGGTTGTGCCGCCTCCAGCGGTACCAGCACCTGCTCCGGCAAAGGCCGCAGCTCCTGCCCCCCAATAACCAGCCGCACAGGCTCGTGACTGGAACTTCTCTGAAAGCCGTCCTATAGTTACGCCTACGCGTTAGCGTGTGGGTGATGGACTTCGCATCTTGTGGCTCTGGCCACGATAGCGCGTCCCATCCCGTTTAGAAGATCAGCCTTTCTAGGCAAACGGAAGCAAGAGGTATCGACGTGGCGACTGGTCTGGAACATATCCGCCCTTGGCGCACCATTGTGCGGCGCAAGTCCCGTCAGATCATGGTGGGGAAAGTCGCCGTCGGGGGCGATGCGCCCATTAGCGTCCAGACCATGACCAATACGCCTACCCCAGACGCCGGGGCCACGATTGACCAGATCCGGCGCTGCGAAGAAGTCGGCGTGGATATTATTCGGGTGTCTTGCCCGGATGTTGAGTCTACCGCTGCCCTAAAAACCATCGTGCGCGCTGCCAAAGTGCCCATCGTGGCGGATATTCATTTCCACTATAAGCGCGCGATTGAAGCCGCTGAAGCGGGCGCGGCTTGTCTGCGCATCAATCCGGGCAATATTGGCTCTGCCGAACGGGTGCGCGAAGTGGTCAATGCTGCGCGCAATAATGGTTGCTCGATCCGCATTGGCGTCAATGCCGGGTCGCTGGAAGCCGATCTTCTTGAAAAATATGGTGAGCCCTGCCCTGAGGCCATGGTGGAAAGCGCGCTCGATCACGCACGCATTCTGCAAGAGCTCGACTTTCATGAGTTCAAAATTTCGGTCAAAGCGTCCGACACTTTCTTGACGGTTGCCGCCTATCAAGCCTTGTCCGAGGCGATTGATTGCCCACTACATCTGGGCGTGACAGAGGCCGGGGCCGCCCGCTCCGGTACCGTAAAGTCGGCCATTGGCATTGGTTCGCTCTTGTGGGCTGGCATTGGCGATACAATCCGTGTGTCGCTCTCGGCAGAGCCTGAAGAGGAAGTGCGCGTCGGCTATGACATTCTCAAGAGCTTGGGCCTGCGCACACGTGGCGTGAACATCATTGCTTGCCCGTCCTGCGCCCGCCAAGGCTTTGACGTGATACGCACCGTCGAAGCATTGGAAAGCCGTCTGTCCCATGTGTCAGAGCCAATCTCCCTGTCCATCATTGGCTGCGTGGTCAATGGGCCGGGCGAGGCGCTCTATACGGACTTAGGCTTTACCGGCGGCGGCAAGGGTGCAGGCATGGTCTATATGGCCGGCAAAGCCCATCACAAGCTCTCCAACGACGATATGATTGAGCATATTGTGGAACTGGTGGAAGCCAAGGCCGAAGAAATGCGCGCCGCGAAGGCCGAAGAAGAACTCGCAACCGCCTCATAAGAAAAATGGGCCTGACCACAGCGGGCAGGCCCATCTTATGCAACGACTTGGGTCTTAATACAAAGTCGCCAAAGCCTTACCATCGTAATCCATCAGATCATCGGTACGGCCTTCTTTGACCTTTTTGGCCCATTCAGGGTCCTGCAACAAGGCGCGCCCGATGGCGACCATGTCATATTCCCCCTTCTCTAAGCGGCGGACCACATCATCGAGGGGCGCTTTGGCTGAACCCTCACCGCGGAAAGAACCGGCAAAATCACTCGAGAGCCCGATGGAGCCTACCGTGATGGTGGGAACGCCTGTAACTTTCTTGGTCCAACCGGCACAATTGAGGCCATTTTCACCATCCACATCGGGGAATTCGGCTTCCCAGACGCGCCGTTGCGAGCAATGCAGCATATCGACGCCTGCAGCCACAATCGGGGCTAGGAAGGCTTCGAGCTCTTGTGGGGTATGGGCCAGCTTAATGGTGTAATCTTGCTGCTTCCATTGCGAGAAGCGCAGGATAATCGGCATATCGGGGCCCACTTGCTTGCGACATTCGGCAACAATTTCTGCCGCAAAAGTCGCGCGCTCTGGCAAAGAGCCACCATAACGGTCGGTTCGGGTATTCATAACATCCCAGAAGAATTCATCGATCAAATAGCCATGTGCGCCATGGATTTCGATCGCATCAAAGCCCAGCTTAGCCGCATCGCCAGCAGCACGCGCATAGGCCTGCACCATGTCCCAAACTTCTTCCGTAGTCGGTGCAGGCAGAACGGACTTGCCTGTATGGGTGAGGCCGGAAGGGCTGTCGGTCGGCGCATCGGGATAATGGCCCGTGCCGGGCTTGCGCATCATGCCTTGGTGCCAAATCTGGGGGGCTATCTTGCCGCCCTGGGCATGGACGTCTTCTACCACTTTGGCCCAACCTGCCAAAGCGTCTGCACCATGAAAGCGGGGCACGTTCGGGTCGTTGGATGCGCCTTTTCGGTCCGTAACCGTGCCTTCGGTGATCAACAGGCCCACATCAGCTGCAGCTCGACGCGCATAATAATCAGCTACATTCTGTCCCGGTACACCATTGGGCGAAAAAGAGCGCGTCATGGGGGCCATGGCAATGCGGTTTGGGATCGTCACACCGCGAATGGTGAGGGGCTGAAACAAGGCAGACACGTCGGTCATGGGCACTCCTGAGCAAAAAAGAGGGCGGCTGTTTTGTCGGCTTGCCGCTTCCAATAAGGCGTTACGATGAAGTGGCCGCTAGGTCTAGACGGCCAAAGCCCCACCGTCGCAAATCGCTTGATAGTCCGCACTAAAGCGGCCCTCCCCCACAGGCGGATGCATGTCGATCCCAGCCAATAGGCGCAGCGGCGCGCGAGAGCCTTTGCGGGCAGAAACAAGGACCCGTTTTGCCGGATCCCCGGCACGCGGCCGGACCGGGCAGATTCCAATATCCCCCGCCTTTCCCCGAAGCGCTGCGAGAATGTCTGGCAAGCGATCTGCCCGATGGATCATCAAGAAACGGCCCTTCGGCTTGGCCATTGCCAACATGGCCTTGATCCACACATCCAAAGGTGCCCCCAATATATAGGCAGCCTGGCGCGATACATCAGGATCGCGGATCGCGTGATCATCGTCGAAGTACGGAGGGTTGGAAAAGACGAGGTCAAATTGGCCCAAAAAGGCCTCATCGGGTGCCAAAACATCGCCCAACACAAATTGCACCTCACCAGCCACCTTATTGCGAACCGCATTTGCCGAGGCCAATGACCAGGCTGCCTCATCTTTCTCCAGGCCAATCAGCGCGAGGTCCGAATCAGCGCGCAGGCAAGCAAGGCTCAATAAGGCCGTACCCACCCCACAGCCTGCCTCTAGGATTTTTTTTGCTGGAATGGCGGCTGCCGCAGCCGCTAACAAAACAGCATCTGTACCCGCCCGGTACCCCTTGCTGGGTTGCTCTATGGTCAAAGCCCCCTTCAGGAATATATCATGAGTTGTTTCGATCATACGGGCGTCCAAATATGTATCCCAACTACGTGTACAGGCGCTTGGTTGAGACGGGAAATCGGGTCTCTGTCAACTAAACTGTTTTGAACGCCAAGGTTGGAAGCAGCACATGCTTGACCCAAGCCCCCTCAAGAGGGCATGGAATTAAAAGACTTATAAGGAACAAGTTGTCGTGAATGTCACCACTCGCCCAGTTGATGCCGTGTCGGTTAATCCGACTGAAGCGCTCGCGGCCGTGTTGGCATCGGAATTGGCGGCGACCGAAACCGAAATTGCGGCACGCATGGAAAGCCCAGTTGGCTTGATCCCCGACGTGGCCCATCATTTGGTCGATGCGGGTGGTAAGCGCTTGCGCCCCTTATTGACTTTGGCCTCAGCAAGCGCCTGTGGCGGAGGTGGGGAGCCTGCAATCAAGCTCGCCACAGCGGTTGAGTTCATTCACACGGCCACCTTGCTGCATGATGATGTGGTCGATGGATCGTCACTTCGGCGCGGCAAGCGCGCTGCCAATCTGATCTGGGGCGATAAGGCCAGCGTTCTGGTCGGCGACTTTCTCTTTGCCCGTGCCTTCAATCTGATGGTGGAAACGGGCTCTCTGCGGGTGTTGGATATTCTGGCCAAAGCTGCCAGCACCATTGCCGAAGGTGAAGTGCTGCAACTGGCCACCACCAATCGCGGTGAAGCCAGTCGTGAGCGCTATTATCAAGTGATCGAAGCAAAGACTGCGGCCTTGTTTGCGGCTGCTTGTGAGGCCGGCGCCATTACTGCCGGGGCTTCAGATGAGATGGTTGCAGCACTTGCAAAGTTCGGACTGAAACTTGGCCTCGCCTTCCAACTTGTTGATGATGCTCTTGATTATGGCGGTCTCACCCAAAGCTTGGGCAAGAATACCGGCGATGACTTCCGCGAAGGCAAAGCAACTCTGCCCTTGATCATTGCGCTTGAGCGCGCGCAAGGGGAAGAGCGTTTATTCTGGCAACGGGTTCTGGCGCGCAAGCATCAAGACGAGGACCTTGCCTTTGCAATCCAGACCATGCGTCTGCGTGGGGCTGTTGAGGCCACGTTGGATGAAGCCCGGGGCCATATCGCCGAAGCGAAAGCAGCCCTCGCCCTCCTGCCTGAGGGGGTCATCCCGGCCCTTCTGGCCAATCTTGCAGATTATGTTGTCGCCCGCCTGAACTAATGGTCGAAGACGGCAGTCCTTGGAAGAAATGGCTGGCTGAAATTCGCGCCGCCGTACCGATCAGCCTAGAAGCCATGATAGCTATTCTCGTGATGACGATGGTCATTATGGTGATGCTGATTGAGCATATTCGAGAGCCTGACAAAGAGGTCTGCCGCCCCTTGCGCACTTGCGCCACATCCGTAGAGTCCAATCAAACGCCACCATCGGATTTCTGACAAAAAAGGGCGGGACTTTGCGGTCCCGCCCTTCTTTTTTGATTTGTGGCCGAGCCGATTATTCAGCTGGCTTGATGTCCGATGACGCGTCGGTCTTGCGGGTCTTCCACAAGGAGTAGGCAATTGCGCCGCCCAAAAGCGTCAAGGTGGCAATCAGCGACCAATGTGGTTCCATATAGGGCACCATCTTGAGCTCTTTCGACAGACCGAAGTTCCAGATGATCTTACAACCGATCAAAACCAGCACCAACGACAAGCCATATTTCAGATATTTGAAGCGCTCGACGGCTTCAGCCAACATGAAATACATCGACCGCAGGCCCAAAATCGCGAAGATGTTGGACGTGTAGACAATGAATGGGTCGCGGGTAACGGCGAAGATAGCAGGCACGCTGTCAACGGCGAAAACGATGTCGACCAACTCAACCATCATCAAGGCCAAGAACAAAGGCGTTGCCCACAGAACCAACCTACCCGAACCATCTGGATGCGGCTTCTTGACGAAGAAATTGTGGTTCTCGATCGTTTCAGTCACGCGCATACGCTTCTTGACGAACTTCAAGACGGGGTTGTCTTCCAGCTTCATCTCATGGTCGCCACCGAACAACATTTTGTAGCCGGTGAAGATCAAGAAGGCCGCGAAGATATAGAGCACCCAAGTGAATTCATTCACGACGGCGGAGCCCAAGCCAATGAAGATCGCCCGGAATACAATCGCGCCAATGATACCCCAGAACAGCACACGGTGCTGATATTCGCGCGGGACAGCAAAGAAGGTGAAAATCATGCCGATGACGAAGATATTGTCAAAGGCCAGCGCCGTTTCCAACAGATAGCCAGTGAAATACTGGATCACCGCCTGTTGGTTGAGATTGTCTGGGCTATTGTAATATCGCGGATCGGGTTCATAGACGAAATAGACATAAGCCCCGAAGGCGACGGCAAGGCTGGCAAAAGCCGCCCACATTTTGGCAGATTTCGATGCCGAAACCACCCCGTCCTTATTGTTGATGACCCCAAGATCAAGCCACAATAAGAAACCGATGAACGACAAAAAGGCGAGCCACAGCCATATTGGCTGGCCCGCGTAAACGGCGGTTAAAAAAGGCAGAGCATCCATAAGCCCCGGTCCCCCCACTTATTGGCTGCGTCTTCCACGAGAACAATCAATCCGACATCACGATCAACGCCTTGATCGCCAGAGGGGCCCGGACTGCGGTAGTGGGCTGCATATGGGGCTGTGGCCTCGATGCGCAAGGCACTGAAGCGTGAATACACCGCGGGCCAAGTTCACAAGACCGTGATAGGCCTTGCGCCGCAGCCTGCTTTTCCTATCGCCCGCTCGATCAGACCGAAGCGGTGGCTTCCTGTCCATGCTCTGCAAGGAAACGCTCAGCCTCCAACGCCGCCATGCAGCCAAGGCCCGCAGCAGTAACAGCCTGACGATAGGTTTCGTCAGCGACATCGCCCGCGGCAAACACGCCTGGCACATTGGTGCGCGTCGTGCCAGGCTCAACAATAATATAGCCATTATCGCGCATAGCGACTTTGCCAATGAACAGATCCGTTGCGGGTTTGTGGCCAATGGCAACAAACACGCCATGGGCAGGTAGGTCGGAAAGCGCCCCTGTCTTCAAATTCTTCAGGCGCACCCCGGTTACAGACTTTGGTTCGGGGTCAGACAAGATTTCTTCCACCGCACTATCCCAAACCACTTCGACCTTGGGATGGGCAAACAGGCGGTCTTGCAAGATCCGTTCTGCCCGCAATTCCGCACGGCGGTGCACCAAGGTCACTTTGCTAGCAAAATTGGTTAGGAAAAGCGCTTCTTCAACGGCGGTATTCCCGCCGCCGATGACGACCACTTCTTTGCCGCGATAAAAGAAGCCATCGCATGTGGCGCAGGCCGAGACGCCAAAGCCACATAGGCCTTGTTCTTCAGGCAGGCCCAGCCATTTTGCCTGCGCACCCGTCGCAATAATAAGTGTATCGCCGGTATAGACTTGGCCACCATCGCCGATCGCCTTAAAGGGGCGGCTCGTCAGATCAACTTCCATGATCCAGTCGGAAATGATTTGCGTGCCAACATGCTCTGCCTGGGCGCGCATTTGTTCCATCAGCCAAGGGCCTTGGATAACATCCGCAAAGCCCGGATAGTTTTCGACTTCGGTCGTAATGGTCAGTTGCCCGCCGGGTTGGGGTCCTTCGACCAGCACGGGCTGGCGCATGGCTCGGGCGGCGTAAATGGCGGCTGTATAGCCGGCAGGCCCAGAACCAATGATAAGGACGGGGGCATGGCGAGTTTCTGACATGAGGGGCTCCTTGAGCACACCTATCTAGTGATTCCCCTCGCGAATAAGAAGGGCCCCTCAGTTCAGAGTGCGCCACGACAAGCAAAAGCCCTTCGGCTCTCGCCGAAGGGCTTTAAAGCATTGACCAAAAGATTGCTTATCTCTTCATGATCAATGGCCCTTGGTAGGGTCTTAATACGGATGCCAAGGCAGAGCCGTCACATCACAAATCTATCGCGACATTACCCTTGAGTCAAAGGGGGAAGGCCGAGGCCATAAAGCACGCAATTACTTATGGTTCTCATCTGTGCCGCAGGAAGCTTACTTAGCTGGTAAATCCTCTTTCCAGTTAAATCTTTGCCCAAACGCAACAGATCAAGGCGATGAAGCCCTACTGCACATATCATGTCACCCTTCACCCAGCGGCTGACATTTCCCCAAGGTTCAGGCAAACGGAAGGGGATATCCAACTTACAATGATATCTTTGGCTTGGGTTTGGCATCGTCGTGCTTAATGGCACCACCGTGCAGAGTCCCACACGCGCTTCAATGGGCGGCGACATAACAACACATAGCCTCCTCTTTACCATTTCTGGCTTTCGAAAGCCCTGGTCAAAATCCACACAGACAATTGTCCCGCGTTTTGGATGGTATGCTAACGCCAAGGCACTCTCTTATTTATTGATTACAATGATATTTTAATTCTTGCGGTCTGAATTGACCCCGAAACTGGGAATCCTTCATTTGATCCACCTATATCGCGAGGAAGTGGTCCTTTAAGAACAGTATCTCGCCGTATAACCAATGGGTAATTATTGTATTTTCTGGTCAAAATCAACGGGCCGATTAAACGGTCAAATGGCTCACTCTGAAATGGAAGGGCTCTATCAGCGCCGGGCACGGAAGAACGTGCGCAAAATCTCGGCGCAGCGATCCGCCAAGATACCCGCTGTCACTTTGGGTCGCCAATGACAGGTTTTTTGCTCAAAAAACCGAACCCCATGCTCCACTGCCCCACCTTTGGGGTCCGACGCGCCATAAACCAAACGGGCGATGCGGGCGTGGCTGATAGCGCCAGCGCACATGGTGCAGGGCTCTAAGGTCACATAAAGGGTTAGGTCTGGGGCCAGCCGATAATTGGCTAAAGCCTCCCCCGCCCGCCGGATCGCCAAGATTTCAGCATGACCAGATGGATCGTGCAAAGTAATCGGCTCATTATGGGCTTCAGCAACCAGGACTTGGGTTTTGCTATCCACTAAAACAGCCCCAATCGGGGCCTCGCCCAAGCGGGCGGCCTGCTCTGCAAGCTCAAAAGCCCGCCCCATCCAATAGGCATCCCGCGCCTGATCCTGATCGTCCAGCATACCGCATTGTTAGCGGCTTTAGGCGGCCGAGACCAGCCTTAGCGTCGACAACTGGCAACAGGGCCCGGCGGCACCATGCGGATATAATTGCCACGACGCACACTGTGGGCGGTTACCTCTTCGCAGCGTCCGGGTTTGCGGCGCACCCAATGACCCTCAACACAGACCTGGCCGGTCCGGCTGCCATAGCATCGCGGCTCAATAAAGCGCCAATTGCCATCGGCAGGCAGATTGAGCGTATAGCCATAGCCATAAGCGGGCCCTTCCATGCCATTCCAAGCAAAATTGACCTCAGTCTCGGCCGGATAGCCCGTAGGGGTTGTCCGACCACTGTTGGAACGACCGGTATGCTCACCCTGACCATAGGAAGAAACATCTTGGTTTGGGATGGGGGCTGCAACACTTGCTGCATCCATGGGCCGCCGATAGGCCCCTGCTTCAGCCGAAACACTGGCCAAAGCCACCAACCCGCCAACAGCCAAAGCAACATTCCACAGTTTGATACGCACGACTGGTTTTCCCCACTCACTTTGTTTCGGGCTCGCAACAAAGCTGAAAACCAAAGAAGAAGCACGCGGGTTCGTGCAAGCGGGGTAGCGAGACTGGCATTTCCCCAATCCCGTGGGGCCGGTAACACTAAGATTTTACTTGACGTGTGCGTAAACGTAAGCCACACGCGAGTCCAAGGTCACCTCTGGAGGTCTTTTATGTCTGATCAAACTGAGAAGAACAGGGTTTGGACGATCGGTGAATTATCGCGTGAATTTGGTGCGACCGCCCGCGCTTTGCGCTTTTATGAAGACAAAGGGCTTTTAAGCCCAGCACGCGAAGGCCTGAACAGGCATTATTCGGTACGTGACCGTGCCCGCTTGAAGCTGATTTTGCGCGGTAAGCGGGTCGGGTTTTCCTTGTCGGAAATCCGCGAGATGATCGACCTCTATGATCTGGGCGACAATCAGCGCACCCAGATGCAGCGCACACGCGACAAATATATCAAGCAAATTGAGCTGTTGAAGCGTCAGCGTGAAGACATTGTTGGGTCGATCGAGACTCTCGAAAACGGCGTCCAATGGCTCAATGAGCAATTGGCGAAGGCCCCTGCTGATCTGGCAGTGGCCGGGGCATCTGCCTATGACGCGGTCGCGCGTGCCCGCCTCGATGGCGAAGATGCCACCTTTGTAAACGAAAAAGCCTCTTAAAAAAGCCAAGGCAAGGCCTGCTCAGGGCCCTCACGAAGAAAAACGACGACAACAACAAGGATAGGCCAGCGGCTGGTTCGGTTTGAGTTTCAAAACCAACCAGCCGCTACCGGCTGTCAAGGGAGATACATGATGGGCTATCAAGCACCCGTTCGCGACATGAAGTTTTTATTTGATGATGTGTTACAATTAGACCGGTTTTCCAACCTCGAAGGGTTTGCGGACGCGCCAAAGGATGTGCGCGACCAAATCCTCGAAGAAGGCGCGAAATTCTGCGAAAATGTGCTGGCCCCGTTGAATTCGGTCGGTGACAAACAAGGCTGCAAGCTAAACCCAGACAATACGGTCACCGTGCCAGACGGCTTCACCGAAGCCTATCATGCGCTGGTTGAGGCTGGCTGGCCGCTTTTAAGTGCAGACCCCGCCTATGGCGGCCAAGGCCTGCCCCATGTGGTAAACATGGCCTATAGTGAAATGACATCGTCAGCCAATATGGCCTTTGGCATGTATCCGGGCCTCACCCATGGCTGCTATTCGGCAATCCATGAAGGCGGCACAGACGAGCAGAAGGACCTCTATCTGCCCAAGCTCGCCAGCGGGGAATGGGCCGGTACGATGAATTTGACCGAGCCCCATTGTGGCACGGACTTGGGCCTCTTGCGTACCAAAGCCGTTCCCCAAGCGGATGGTACCTATAAGATTTCGGGCCAAAAGATCTGGATCTCGGGTGGCGAACACTCGATGACATCAAACCACATTCACTTGGTCCTCGCCCGTATCGAAGGCGCGCCAGCAGGGGTTAAGGGCATTTCGCTCTTCATCGTCCCAAAATTCATCGTGCATGCCGATGGCAGCTTGGGTGCGCGCAACACCGTGACCTGTGTGGGCCTTGAAGAAAAAATGGGCATTCACGGCAATGCCACCTGCGTGATGCAATATGAAGAAGCCACGGGCTATTTGATTGGCGAGCCCAATAAGGGCTTGTCCATCATGTTCGTGATGATGAATGAAGCCCGCCTCGGCGTCGGCCTGCAAGGCATGGCGGTTGGTGAATCGGCCTATCAAGCAGCGCTTGCTTTCGCAAAGGACCGCCGCCAAGGCCGCAGCCTGACCGGCCCGAAAGAGCCAGATCAGCCCGCCGACAATATTTTGGTGCACCCAGACGTCCGCCGCATGTTGATGGACATCAAAGCCCATACTGAAGGCGGTCGCGCCTTCTTGTACTGGACCGCCCTTTATGGCGACCTCTTACACAAGAGCCCAGACGAAGCCGTCCGCCAAAAGGCTGGCGATTATATGAGCCTTCTGACCCCTGTCCTCAAAGCCTATTTGACCGACAAGGGCCACAAGAATGCCTCTGACGCGTTGCAAGTCCATGGTGGCTCAGGCTTTACTGAGCATTATCAGGCCAGCCAGTTCCTGCGCGACAGCAAAATCGCCATGATTTATGAAGGTACCAATGGCGTGCAAGCGCTCGACCTCGTGGGTCGCAAGCTCGCGGCCAATGGCGGCCGGGCCATCCAAACCTTCTTTGCGGAGATCGACGCATTTGTGGCCGAGCATGAGGGCGATGAAAACCTCGCCCCCTTTATCGCAGGCCTCGCTTCTGCCCGCGCGCAATTGCAAGATGCCACCATGTGGCTGATGGCCAATGGCATGAGCAATTTTGATAATGCCGGGGCATCCAGCCACGATTATCTCCATGTGTTCGGCCTGACAGGGCTTGCCTATATGTGGGCCCTGATGGCTAAGGCGGCCTATGCCAAGGCTGGCACCGAGCCCTTCTATGACACCAAGATCAAGACCGGCCGCTATTTTGTCGACCGTATCTTGCCCGAAATCGCCAGCCATTTGGCCAAAGTCAAAACCGGTGCCGCACCCGTGATGGCGCTGAGCGCCGAGGAGTTCTAAAATTATCCTCCCCCGGTCGCGGGGGAGGACAGGGCCCGTTCTCATCCGCTCCCCCTTCGCGGGAGGGGACAAACAACAACAAAACGTCGACGCTCAAGGGAGAAACACCATGACAGCCATCACCATGCCGAAAGCCGTTTGGCGCGATAGCGAAGAGCTTACCATGTTCGAGGATTCGGTCCGTGGGTTCTTTGCCAAGGAAGCCCCGCCTGAAGTGTGCGCCAAATGGCGCGAAAACGGCATTGTGGACCGGCAGATGTGGACCAAAGCGGGTCAAGCTGGCCTCCTGTGTGTGTCTATGCCGGAAGAATTTGATGGTGGTGGGGGCGATTTCCGCCATGAAGCCGTGATTATGGATGTGATGGGCACCATGGGCATTGATGGCTTTGGCCTGCCTTTGCACAACGCCATTATCGCGCCTTATATCAAACATTATGGCAGCCAAGAGCAGAAGCAGAAATGGTTGCCAAAAATGGCTTCGGGTGAATTGGTTGGCGCCATTGCCATGACCGAGCCTGGTGCTGGCTCTGACTTGCAAGGGATTAAAACCACCGCCGTCAAAAGCGGCAATCATTATGTGATCAATGGCTCTAAGACATTTATCACCAATGGTGCGACGGCCGATTTGATCATTGTGGTCGCCAAGACCGACCCGACCCAAGGGGCGAAGGGGACAAGCCTGATCGTGGTGGAAACCAACGAAGTCGAAGGCTTCCGTCGCGGCCGTAACCTGGACAAAGTAGGTCAAGACGCCCAAGATACGTCTGAGCTTTTCTTCGACGATGTGCGTGTACCAACGTCCAATCTCTTGGGTCCCGTCGAGGGCATGGGCTTCATCCAATTGATGGAGCAATTGGCTAGTGAACGCCTACAAATCGGCATTCAGGGCGTTGCCAGCATGGAACGCGCGCTGACAGAAACCATCGCCTATGTCAAAGAGCGCAAGGCCTTTGGCAAGTCGATTATGGACTTCCAAAACACCCAATTCAAACTGGCCGAATGCAAGACCAAAGCAACCGTTGCGCGCGCTTTTTGTGACCGCTGCATCGAGCTTTTGCTGGAAGGCAAGCTCGACCCTGCTACCGCCAGCATGGCGAAATACTGGGTTTCGGACGTTGAAAATGAAGTGATGGACGAATGCCTACAATTGCATGGCGGCTGGGGCTATATGAATGAAATGCCCATTGCGCGCATGTGGCGCGACAGCCGCGTTCAGCGGATCTATGGCGGGGCCAATGAAGTCATGAAAGTTTTGATTGCGAGGACCTTGTGAACGACCCCCTCCACTCCGCCATTGCTGATGCGCTTGCTTTGATCGAGGCAAACCCAGAGCCAAACGATGACAATTTGCGTGCGCTTTCGGTCCGCTTGGCCTTGGCCCATGCCGCAACCGAAGATGAAATCAATCAACTGGCTGTTGAGAGCTTTCAAGAAACGATTGAGGATATGCAGGCAGACAACATCCCCGAACATCGCGCCTATTTGTTTGAACAAATGACGACAGGCCTGATGGCATATGAAGTCCAGCTCTTGCTGGATGGGGCCAAGGGATGAGCCAACATACCGCCTCCATTGTTTGGAAACGCGGAGACGCCGTCTTCACCGACGGCCATTATGCCCGTACCCATCAGGCAAGCTTTGATGGCGGGGTGAGTATCGCCGTGACAACCGCCCTGCCGTTGCCGTCCAACACAGTGCCGGCAGCTGACCCTGAAGAGATGGTGGTGGCGGCGACGGCCAGTTGCCACATGATGTTCTTCTTAGCCTTTGCCAAACAGGCTGGCTTCATTGTCGATAGCTATCAAGATGCCCCAGTCGGCACCTTGGGCAAGGATGATGCGGGGGTTGAGCGCTTTGTGGAAGTGGTCCTGAACCCCAAGATCAGCTGGGGTGGTGCCAACATTCCAGGAGCTGCCGACGTCGACCTCTTGCACCATAAGGCCCATAAGGCTTGCTATATTGGCAATTCTTTGGCCTGCCCCGTGAGGATTGGTGCATGACCGACCACGCCCAAACCTTCCTCGACATCGGCATGAAACAGCCGTCGCAAAGCTCACAAACTTTGGGCTTCAAGCTGATTGAGATGGATGTGAAGGCCGGAACCGCGCGGGTTGAATTTGCGGGCAAGCCCGAATTTGCCAATCCAACTGGCTATATTCAGGGCGGATTTCTTTCCGCCATGCTGGATGATGTCATGGGCATGATGGCGATGTTGAAAGTCGCCCCCAAGAGCTTTGCCAGCACGATTGATTTGCACGTCCATTATCTGCGCCCAGTTCGGGTCGGCAAGATTGAGGTCGCCGCACGCATCACCAACAAAGGTCCCAGCGTCATGTTCGCTGAAGCTGACCTCTATGATTGTCGGGGAAAAATCTCCGCCAAAGCCACTTCTGCCTTGGCGATCACGCCCTTGCAGATTAAAGCAGACGTATAACAAAGGGAGCGCCAAAATGGCCGAAGCATTTATCTATGACGCAGTCCGTACCCCCCGGGGGAAAGGTCGCAATACCGGGTCGTTGCATGAAGTAACGGCTTTGAGCTTAGCCACCCAAACCTTGCAGGCCATTCGGGACCGCAACAATCTAGACACCTCTAAAGTCGACGACGTCGTTCTGGGTTGCGTAAGCCCTGTTGGCGAGCAAGGCAGCGATATCGCCCGCATCGCAGTGCTGAACGCCGATTATGCGGAAACCACCGCTGGCGTGCAGATCAACCGCTTCTGCGCGTCGGGCCTGGAAGCTTGTAATATGGCAGCGGCCAAAGTCATTTCCGGTGAAGCCGATATGGCCATTGGTGGTGGCGTTGAAAGCATGAGCCGTGTGCCCATGGGCTCTGACGGCGGTGCTTGGGCCTCTGACCCATCAATCGCCATCAAGTCCTATTTTGCCCCACAAGGCATTGGCGCCGACACGATTGCGACCAAATACGGCTTCTCTCGCGATGACGTCGATGCCTATGCGGTGGAAAGCCAAAAGCGCGCGGCGACGGCTTGGAAAGAAGGCCGCTTCGCCAATTCCATCGTGCCCGTCAAAGACCAAATGGGTGCCATCATCCTAGCCCATGACGAGCATATGCGCCCTGATACCACCATGCAGAGCCTTGCTTCGCTAGACGCCAGCTTCATCGCCCAAGGCACAATGATGCCAGGCTTTGATGCCATCATCCAACAGCGCTATCCGGAATTGGAAACCATCAACCACGTGCATCATGCGGGCAATAGCTCGGGCATTGTGGACGGCGCTTCGGCGGTTTTGATCGGCAATAAGAAGATGGCCAAGGCCACGGGCATGAAGCCACGCGCCAAGATCATCGCCATGGCCTCAATCGGGTCAGAGCCTTCGATCATGTTGACCGGCCCAGAATTTGTTGCCCGCAAGGCATTAGCAAAAGCTGGCATGAAGCCAGAAGACATTGATCTCTACGAACTCAATGAAGCCTTTGCCTCGGTTGTTTTGCGCTTTATGCAGGCCCTCAACATCCCACATGACAAGATCAATGTGTGCGGCGGGGCGATCGCGATGGGCCACCCCTTGGGTGCTACCGGCGGCATGATCCTTGGCACCGTGCTCGACGAGTTGGAGCGGACAGGCAAGGAAACGGCCCTCATCACCCTGTGCGTCGGCGCAGGCATGGGCACTGCCACCATCATCCAGCGGGTTTAAGCCCACCTGACCTGTGACGCGGGCAGCTTGGTTGCCCGCTTGCTGGCCGACGCCCGACCTCGAGGCGAGGCCAAGACCCGGAATTTTGGAGATACGCATATGGAAAATTTCAAAACCAACCTCGATGCTGATGGCGTGTTGCACATCGCATTTGATGTTCCAGGCAAGACCATGAACACCATCACCGGTGGCGTGATGAAAGAAATGGGCGAATTGGTCGCCGAGATTAAAGGCAATGATGCCATCAAAGGCGCCGTGCTTTATTCGGGTAAAGACAATGGTTTCTGCGCAGGTGCTGACCTTGGCGAAATCGGTGGCGGCAGCATGGATGCCGACAAGAATCTCTCTGAAGATGAAAAGCTGAAGAAGTCGTTCGAACAAGGCTTCAGCCTGAACCGTTCGCTGCGTGCGCTTGAAACCTGCGGCAAGCCTGTGGCTTGTGCGCTCGAAGGCTTGGCACTGGGTGGCGGTCTGGAAATCGCTTTGGCCTGCCATTACCGCGTGGCGGCCGACAATCCAAAGATCCAATTCGGCCTGCCAGAAGCTAAAGTCGGCCTGCTACCCGGTGCAGGCGGGACACAGCGCCTGCCACGCCTCATTGGCGTGATGAATGCCATGCCGCATTTGTTGCAAGGCACCAGCATGAACCCACAAGAAGCCTTGAAGAAGGGTGTCGTCGGTGCCGTTGTGCCAGCCGGCGAAACCGTTGCAGCAGCCAAGGCTTGGGTATTGGCCAATCCAAATGCGGTCGCGCCTTGGGACGTTAAGGGCTATCGCGTCAAAGACGGCCCCTATTCCCCCGGTGGCGGCATGACCTTTGTTGGCGGCAATGCTATGTTGTCGAAAACCACTTATGGCAATTACCCCGCCCAAAAGGCGATCATGAGCGCGGTGTTTGAAGGCGTGCAAGTTCCCATCGACGCGGCCTTGCGCATCGAAACACGCTATTTCTTGAAAAACATGGCAAGCCCCTCGGCCAAGGCCATGGTGCGCTCGCTCTTCTTGTCGACCCAAGCCCTCGCCAAAGGTGCGAACCGTCCACAAGGCTTTGACAAATATGAGATCAAAAAGGTCTCGGTTTTGGGTGCTGGCATGATGGGGGCAGGCATTGCCTATGTGCAGGCGATGGCCGGCATTGAAACCGTCCTGATCGACCAAAGCCAAGAAGCCGCTGAAAAGGGTAAGGATTATTCCAAGAAGTTGCTCGATAAGGCTGTTTCGCGCGGCAAAATGACCCAAGAAAAGGCCGATGCCGTCTTGGCCCTCATCACGCAAACCACCGACTATGCCCATGTCAAGAAGTCGGATCTCGTGATCGAAGCCGTATTTGAAAACCGCGAGATCAAGGCCGATGTGACCCAGAAGGCCGAAGCCATGTTGGGCCCGAACGCAGTCTTTGGTTCCAACACCTCCACCCTACCCATCACCAGCTTGGCCACCGCATCCAAGCGGCCCAAGAATTTCATCGGCGTGCACTTCTTCAGCCCTGTCGACAAAATGGGTCTGGTTGAAATCATTATGGGCAAAAAGACCACGCAAGAAACCTTGGCCAAGGCGGTTGATTATGTCTTGAAGATCAAAAAGACCCCCATCGTGGTCAATGACAGCCGCGGCTTCTACACCAGCCGTTGCTTTGGCACCTATGTGCAAGAAGGCCAAGAAATGTTGGCCGAAGGCATTAAGCCAGCCATCATTGAAAATGTGGGCCGCATGACCGGCATGCCCGTGCCGCCATTGTCTATGGCAGACGAAGTAGCCCTCGACCTTGCCTATAAGGTCGCGCAGCAAACCAAAAAGGACTTGGGCAATAAATGGGTGGCCACGCCCAGCCAATTGATCATCGAAGAAATGGTCGAAGGGCTTGGTCGCTTTGGCCGCAAGAACAAAAAGGGCTTCTATGACTATAAGGAAGACGGCACCAAGGCGATTTGGCCGGGCCTGACCTCGGTCGTGCCAACCAAGATCCACGAGGCAGATCCTGCTATGGTGAAAGAATATAAGAACCGCCTTCTCTATCGTCAGGCTCTGGAAACCGCACGTTGCTTTGAGGAAGGCGTTATCACCGACCCACGCGACGCCGACATCGGCTCTATCCTCGGCTGGGGCTTTGCGCCCTATACCGGCGGCACAGTCAGCTTTATGGACGGCATTGGCATCGCCAATTTCGTTGCCGAAGCCGAGCGCTTGGCCAAGAAATACGGCCCCCGCTTTAAGCCAAACAAGCTCTTGAAAGACATGGCGAAAAACGGCGAAACCTTCTATGGCCGCTTTGGCGGCGAGGCCGCGAAAAAGGCCGCATAAACTTATCAGGCCCTCTTGCAAAGAAACGCTGGAGGGCCATTACCTTTCCAGACAGGGAAACCCATTTCCCCACAGCAAAGCTGCTCTGGAACTATTGGAAAGTTTGTTTGTAAGCCGCATAAGGCTAAGCAATTCCAGATTTATATGTACCCGAGTCAGATAAGAGGGTTGTTTACCTGTTTTCCGTATACAACATTCCTTAAACAGTGATACGATTGCGAGCGCTTAATACGACTTTGAGGACCCCAGACACGATGCGGACGAAATACAAAGCATCCCCACTGGCTGAAATGGCAATAGCCTTTCAATTTGAGCCGGAACCGACTTTTCAAGCAGTGCATTTGGGTAGGTTCACAGAGTTCCTTAGAGACGATTACCCAACTCCTCTAACGCAGCCACCAATGGAAATTGCAATTGAGAGGCCGTTTGGTACTGAGATCACCCAGCAAATGTTTTTCCCTGGGCAGGTAGAGATTCCTAGAGCTTGGATGATCAGTAAGGACCAATCTAAACTGGTACAGTTTCAAAATAGCAAACTAGTATTCAATTGGCGACGCGCGGAGAGCAAAACGGTATATCCAAGCTTCGAAAGCGCTTTGGACGAATTCTTGAGGATTCTGGGTGCGTTGAGGGAGTTTTGGCTATCGGAATTTGGACGTGAGCCCAAGACGACCCAAGTTGAGTTGGTTTATGTAAACCTCATAATTCCGCCAAATCGCGAAGTTGTTAGGTTGTCTGAAGCGATACCTTTTTTAAAGGATTTGATCGCAATCAACTTACCAATACAAATCGATGGTTTGTCGCAAACATTTTCCTCTAAACTCAAAGACATCGATGGCCGTCTCCATGTCGGCATTCAATTAATAACGCGTCAACCTATGGAAGGCCACGAAGTACGGCTTGAGCTTATTGCTAGAGGTCTACCTGAAGCACTTGATCACAAAGGCATTTCAACTTGGTTTGATCGCGCCCACAGTCAGATAACTGAGAAATTTAACACTGTAACATCTGAAAAATTCAGGATAGAGGTTTGGGGAGCCTACAGACATGTTTAACAACAGTGACTGGTGGGGAGCGAGCGCCTCTCCGTATACCCATACTGCTCAGCTAAACGAACTTCCACTTTGGAATAATCTTGTTGAACCATCGGTTCAGTTACCCGTCCGGCAAACAACGGAGCACGCACAATTTTATTTTGTTCGTCCAAGTGCGATTTTCTTTGCGAACAGACAATATAATGAATTTGAACGGACGCTTTGGGAAAGTGGAAGAGACGATCTGCTGAGAAGTTTATTCGCTGATTTTCAAGATATCGAGGAATTTAAAGAATTAGATCTTGGTACGAAAACCATTGTAATAAATTTTGTACAAAGTCTGCCTATCCTATCGGCATTGCCAAAGTATTCTTTCGCCGGGGATGGGATAATCGACTTTTTTTGGGGCGAAGTTGGCAATCGTCATCTAATCGTCGGTCTGTCTGAAAAATCACAGTACATCATTACAAGATCAGATGGGAAATGGCAGCATGAAGATATTTTAGATGGAAGTGCCACATCAATCGCTTCCAAGGTTCGGGCATTGATCTTGGGCTAAAATCGATGAAACTGACAATCCCAGAAGACAATATTTTAGCTCGCAGAATTTATACGCCCAATATGGGTGAAAATGGTAAGTGGCGATTTGAAGAGATTTTCCATTTTTCAACCCCGAAATTCCCGCCAGAATTGAGGCGTCACGAATCTGTTGATTGGGTTGAAATTGCTACAGCGCAAGGGGTTCACGCTTCAGGATTTGAAGCCGCGCGTGCAAAGTCTGCGAAAGGAAACGCAACCCAGTATTGGGGCTTTTGGCAAGCAGTAAACTTCGAGATACACCGAATCGTTGGCAATTGCGGCAGCCGATTTATAGTGGAGCACGAGCCAAGTGAAGGACCGGCTCACTCCCACATTGTGATGATTGAGGCAGCAGCTGCTACAAATGGCAGTAGACGTGCATTGAAGGAAAGATTGATAGATATTTTTTTTAGGCAGCAAGTTGCAGCTTCGCACCCGTAGCGGTTAATTGAACTAACACCCCCACTGAAATCAACGCACATAGAGGCGTGACAGGCCTACGGCTCCGGCTTATGTCAGTCTGACTATGGCGAGCAAAGAAACCCCTCAAGACGTTTTCAAACGTGTGATCACCCATACGGCGCGTGCTTTATCGCGTACTGAGGAGGTGGAGGTCAGCTTCTCTGCCGATGGGCCAAGTGTGTCGGGCAATCGTATTGGCTTGCCCCATCCGGCGCGCGCCTTGGGTGAGCAAGAAGTCTCGCGTTTGCGTGGTCATGCCGATGCCGCCGCACTACGCCTCGCTCACCATGATTTAGCGGCCCATAATGCCGCCATGCCCGAAGGCCCGCGTGCGCGTGCTCTGTATGAAGTTGCTGAGAAAGCCCGCATTGAGGCAATTGGCGCTTTGGCCATGCCGGGGGTTGCACAAAACCTAACCGCGGCTTTGGTCGAGACGTGCGAGAAAAAGGGCTATGCCCGCATGACCGACCGGCAAACCGCGCCTTTGGCCGATGCCTTGGGCCTGTTGCTGCGCGAACGCCTGACCGGGCTTGCCCCCCCTGAATCCGGGCGCGGTATTGCCGATTTGTGGCGCGATGAAGTGCAAGCCAAAGCGGGCGAGACCATTGATCGCCTGACTGAACGCTTGGGCGATCAAAAGGCCTTTGCCGAAGTAACACGCGACCTTATCCGCGACCTCGACCTCGGCGATGAATTGGGGGCAGAACCTGATCCGTCTGATGAAGATGGCGAAGAGCCCGATGGCGCCGACCAGCCCCCACCCGACCCCAGCCAGAATGAGGATCAGCAGGAAGAAGGCGGCGAGCAGCAGGAAGATACCCAGCGCGGCGAGTCGCAAGGCAGCGAGCAAGAAGATGTGCAGGTGCGCGTCGAGGCTGATGATAGTGACTCGTCTGATGATGATGACAGCGAAGTCGATGAAGGCACTACGCCCGTCCGACCCAACTTCAGACCGGGTGATGGCGATGGCTTTGCCTATAAAATCTATACCAAGGCCTTTGACGAGACGGTGGGTGCCGAAGACCTGTGCGACGGGGAAGAATTGGCCCGCTTGCGCAGCTATCTCGACGCCCAATTGACCCAGCTTCAAGGCGTTGTTGGCCGCTTGGCAAACCGCTTGCAGCGCCGTCTGATGGCTCAGCAAAACCGCAGCTGGCAGTTTGATCTGGAAGAAGGCGTACTCGATGTCGCCCGCCTGTCGCGCGTGGTGACCGAGCCTTTGGCCCCCCTCACCTTCAAGATGGAAGATGATACCAACTTCCGCGACACGGTTGTGACGCTTTTGTTGGACAACTCGGGCTCGATGCGCGGCAGACCCATCATGATTGCTGCCATTTGCGCCGATATTCTGGCCCGCACGCTGGAGCGCTGCGGCGTTAAGACCGAAATTTTGGGCTTTACCACCAAGGCTTGGAAAGGTGGACAATCGCGCGATAGCTGGATGAAGGCGGGCAAGCCTGCCAATCCCGGTCGCCTGAATGATCTGCGCCACATTATTTATAAAAGTGCGGACGCGCCATGGCGTCGGGCGCGGCGTAATCTGGGCCTGATGATGCGCGAAGGCCTTCTCAAAGAAAACATCGATGGCGAAGCCTTGGATTGGGCCCATGACCGCCTGCTGGCCCGGCCCGAACAGCGCCGCATTCTGATGGTGATTTCTGACGGCGCGCCTGTGGATGACAGCACTTTGTCGGTCAATTCGGGGGCCTATTTGGAACGCCATTTGCGCGACACCATCGCCAAAATCCAAGACTATAGCCCGGTGGAGTTGATCGCCATCGGCATCGGCCATGATGTGACGCGCTATTATCGCCGCGCCGTGACCATCGTGGATGCCGAGCAATTGGGCGGGGCGATTGTCGATAAGCTGGCCGAATTGTTCGAAGAAGAGCCCAAAGCCGCCAAAATGGCACGCGGCAAATCAAGCCCCACCAAGGCAAGCCCCGCCCCCGCGGCGACGGGCAGCAGCCGAATCGGGTCCCGGCCCGTGCGCTAGCATAGGCCATTTCAACAAATCTTAATTCCGATAAGCAGGGCGTGCGATGCCGTCGGTGCTGGGTTTGTAGCGGGCGGCGAGTTCGGTAGAGCGGCTGGTCATGGGTTGGGCTTGGCCTGCGATATAGACCGCAAGTGGATAGCTTTGGCCTTCCAGTGGATCGCCTGACCAGATGACGACATCGGCGGCTTTGCCCGGCTCGAGGGAGCCAATCTCCTGGTCCGCGCCCCAAATCTTGGCGGGATTTAAGGTAATGGCAGCGAGGGCTGCTTGATAGGGCAAGCCATGGGCGACAGCTGTGCCTGCATTCATCCGGCTTTGTCGCAGATTGTTATAGTCCCGGCTGCCCATGATCGAGACTTGAACGCCTGCTTGATACAGGATTTGGGCGTTGCGCAAATGGGTGCCTAAGGTCTCAAAACTTGCCGGTAGAGCGGCTTGGCTGTCGATGATGACGGGCACTTTTGCGGAAGCCAATTCAGACGCGACCCGCCAGCCTTCTTCTGCCCCTTCCAAAACCACGGATAGTTTTTCTTCCCTCGCCAGTTTCAAGACTTGGCGAATATCATTGGCGCTCGATACCCGGATCAAGAGAGGCGACTTGCCTTGTACCACGGGCACCAAAGCTTCCAAATCAAGGCGACTGACCATCAGGTCGCGGCCCTCGCCCTTGTCATAGGCGGCGCGGTTGGCTGCAAAATGGCGCACATCGGCCAAGACGCGCTTAAGAATGATCAAAGATGCCCCGCGCGAACCACCTGCCGCAGCAGCAGCCGACTCGCCAAATTCCAACACCATGCCTGCATTGGTCTTGAAGATCAGGTCGGGCGAGTTTGCTGCCAAATTAATGCCGATGCTTTGGCCAGCAAACAAGGTTGGATCGTCTTGTTCATGCCCGCCTGCGGTATCAAAGGCACTGTCGTCATGGGCATGGGCCCCATTGCCAGAACGACCCGCTACCGGGGTGAGGAAGGCTCGTGTCACACCATTGAGGCGCGCGAGACCAATTGTGGGGGCGTCGGGATTGACGCCCGCTGCAGGATTAAAGGCAGCACCAATCTGCCCCCCTGCCCCATCGTCGCGCGTGGAGGGGACTTGCTCAATCTCCGAAATGCCAAGGCTGGTGGTGGCGGCGACCAGACCGGGCGTAACCACGGCCCCTTTGGCGTCAATGATTTGTGCGCCCTTGGGAATGGCGGCCGAAGCGCCAATGGCGACAATCTTACCCCTGTCCATCACAAGGGTTGCAGAGGAGAGGGTGCCGGCTGGCCCCACGGTTTCGATCTTGGCATTGATGATGGCGATAGGATCAGCAACCGCCAGTGCGGGGGCTGAAACTGCCAAAGCGAGAGCAAGAGCAACGGGTTTCATTATTTCTGCTCCAAGCTAGGGCGACCAAGGTCAAAGTCGGACCGGGCATGGGTGGCCGGGTCGTTACGGTCATAGGCGATGCCGCCGTCAATATAGACGGTTTGGGCTAGGGCATAAGTTGAGAACGGATCGCGGTCCCACACCACAATGTCGGCCATCTTGCCAACTTCCAGAGAGCCCGTCTTGGCCGCAATGCCCATGGCGCGCGCGGGATTGGCGGTGATCCATTTGATCGCATCAAGGCGCGATACGGGAATACCAGCGCGCGCTGCCGCGCCCATCGCCAAGGCCGCTTCTTGGTTGAGATGCTGGATCATGGTGGCGTCGTCAGAGTGGATAATCGCGCACGCCCCATAGGCCTGCAAGATACCGGCATTTTCAGCAATGCCGTCGAGCGATTCCATCTTAAAGCCCTGCCAATCGGCCCACGTGGCCGAGCAGATGTCTTCCTCTTTGAGCACAGGGGCCAGCTTATAGGCCTCAGAAGAATGGTGGAAAGTGGTGATCTTATAGCCAAATTCCTTGGCCATATCGATCATCAGGGCCATTTCGTCAGCGCGATAGCAATGGTTTTGGATCAAAACATCGCCATTGAGCACGCCAGCCAATGTCTCAAGCTTGAGATCGCGCTTGGGCGGATCACCGGCGGATTCCCCGGCGGCGACTTTGGCCCGATAATCATTCCATCGCCGATTATAGTCGGCTGCATCAATCCAGGCTCGCCGCGCTACGGCAATATTGCCCATACGGGTAGAAGGCGCGCGCGAGCGCGAGCCATAGACGCGCTTGGGGTTCTCGCCGCAGGCCATTTTGAGGCCATATGGCGCGCCTGGAAACTTCATCCCCTGCTGCGTGATGGCGGGCACATTTTTGAGCGTCACAGACCGGCCACCAAATAAATTGGCCGAACCTGGCAGGATCAACAGGCTGGTAATGCCGCCTTCGCGCGCGCGGTTGAAACCGGGGTCTTGTGGCCAGATCGAATGTTCCGCCCACACTTCGGCTGTGTTGGGGTCGGTGGCTTCATTACCGTCCGAATTGGCTTGCACGCCGGGACTGGGATAGACGCCCAAATGCGAGTGAATATCGATAATGCCGGGGGTGACAAACTTGCCGCGCCCATCCACGCGCTTTGCCCCCTCGGGGATGGCAATATCTTTGCCGACAGCGACAATCTTGCCTTCTGAGAAGACAATCGTGCCATTTTCAATTTCTTGGCCCGCAGCAGTCAGAATTGTCGCGCCGACAATGGCGGTCGGCACCCCCGGCAAAGGCTTGTAGGTCGATGGAAAAGGATCCAGCGCACCATGACTATCCATGCCCTTAATGATGGGCTTTGGCGCAGCTTTCGGCTTTGCCGCGGGTGCGGTTGCCGGTGCTGCTGCTGGTTGTGCCGCAGAAGTAGTGGCACATCCCGCAACCAAAGTGGCAGATACGGACAAAGCCAAGGCGGAGGCGGATAGGATGAAGTGGCGCAGAGACACGGTGCTTGCTTTCTGGCTGACGAACTTTGTCCTGTCAGGCAACACGAAATCGTGAACACGCACAAGAGCCATACCTACCCTTTCGCAGTGTGATCAGGCCCACTTCTGCGCGGCGACCTTGACCTTCGTCCACAGCGCAGACACTTGCCACGCATGAGCCGAGATATTGTCATCCAACTCAAGGATATTGCGCTGAAGCGTGGCGGCGCGCCTGTCTTCTCAGGCGTCGACCTTACTTTGCGCCGTGGCGAGCGGGCAGCACTGGTCGGGGCGAATGGTGCAGGCAAATCGACCTTGATGGCGGTGCTAGCAGGCCTGCTTGATTATGACTCGGGCGAACGCGTTGTTTCTCATGGCACGCATGCGGCAACCCAGACCCAAGAGCCCGACTTTAGCGGCGCGACCAGCCTGTTAGAATGGGCAGCACAAGATGTACCCCACGACCGCGACGAGGCCGCGCGCCTAGCCGCCGCTGCGGCAGAACTGCATAGTTTTGGTCTTGCCCCCGACCGCCCGGTCACCGGCATGTCTGGTGGGGAGGCCCGCCGCGCTTCCCTTGCCCGCGCCTTGGCAGCCGACCCCGACCTCTTGATGTTAGATGAGCCGACCAACCACCTCGACATCGCAGCCATTGAAGAATTAGAGCGTCGTCTCAAGCAGTTTTCTGGAGCAGTTTTGGTTGTCAGCCACGACCGAGCTTTCCTGTCGGCCGTCTCCACCTCCTGTCTGTGGTTGCGCAACGGGATTGTGCGGCGCCTCGATGCACCCTTCTCAAAGTTTGAGCCCTGGGCAGCCAGTATTGAGGAACAAGACCGTAAAGCGCTAGAGAAACTAGACAAAACGCTCGAAGATGAAGCCCGCTGGTTGGCGCGCGGGGTAACAGCCCGCCGCACCCGCAATGAAGGCCGTCTCCGCCGTTTGATGGACATGCGTGAGGCCCGCAAAGGCCAGGCCGCGTTGGTGCGCAAGGATACCGCCGCGCTTCAGGCCGACACAGGCACCACATCAGGTAAATTGGTGTTTGAAGCCAAAGGCGTCTCAAAAGGCTTTGACGGCCGCGCCGACATTATCAAGAACCTTGATCTGCGGGTTGTGCGCGGCGATCGGCTAGGCATTGTTGGCCCCAATGGCGTGGGCAAATCAACTTTGATTAAGATGCTGGTTGGCAATTTAGAGCCCGATAAGGGGACAACCCGCATGGGCAAAAACCTCACCATCGCTTATCTCGACCAGTCACGTGCCGCCCTCGACCCCAAAGCGACACTTTGGGATACGTTCGCCCCAGCAGGCGGAGACCAGATCATGGTGCGCGAACGGCCCAAACATGTTGCCGCCTATGCCAAAGACTTTTTGTTCGACAGCCGCCATTTGCGCCAACCCGTGGGCTCGTTCAGTGGTGGGGAACGCAACCGGGTCCTTTTGGCCCTTGCTTTGGCCAAGCCCTCCAATGTGTTGGTGCTGGACGAGCCGACCAATGACCTCGACATGGAAACCTTGGACGTGCTCGAAGATATGCTGGCGGAGTATGACGGCACGGTCCTGCTCGTCAGCCACGATCGGGCCTTTTTGGACGGGGTTGTAACCGCTACTTTAGCGCCCCGTGGCGACGGGACTTGGGTAGAGACCCCGGGCGGTTGGACCGATCTGATGCGCCAAGGCATCCCCATTCTGGGCCATCAGCAGGCCTCTAAGCCAAAGCCCAGCGCGGCGCCCGCCCAAGAACCCGCGGTGAAGGCGGCGGCCAAGAAACTCTCCTATAAGGACGAGAGACGATTAAGCGAGCTTGAAGGCTTGATCCCGAAACTTGAGGCCCAAATCGGCCACTTGGAAGAAGCGCTCAACGATCCCAATCTTTACAGCCGCGATCCAGCCAAATTTGAAAAGACATCCGCACAGGCCGTGCAAGCCCGCGCCCAATTACAAGCGCACGAAGATGAATGGCTGGCGCTGTTGGAACTTAAAGAATCTTTGGCTGCAAACGCCTAAATCTGCGATTTGAATCCAAACTTAATTCTACCTTAACCGGCGCACGGCACCGATACCTCCTATATTAGGAGAGAATGTATGCGTGCGCGTGATTTCGCCTTCTGGCTGGCCTTTGCCCTTGCTGGTCCCAGTTTCGCCCAGAATGCCGCCTATTCACAATTTCCAGCGGCAAGCGCTGATTCTTGCGCAAAGGCTTGTACGAGCGACAGAATGTGTGCGTCCTGGTCGTTTGGCGGGGCCGTTGCGACAGGGGAAACAACAAGCCGCTCCAAGAAAAAGATGGGGCCACCGCCACGCATGTGTGCGCTGTCGCAGTCATTAAGCCCATCGCGCCAACCAGGCTTCGAATCAGGCTTACCCCGCAGAACGGCCGTTTTGACCCCGACAGGGCGTTATGGCGAGGGCTCTGGCAATTATGAAGTGCGCCCAGCGCCCTGGCTCGACCCCCGCGCCCGCACACCCCAAGCTGCACCCGGCTCCAATCAAGGTGCGCCCATTGCCCCGCCCCCTGCCCCACCTGCGGCGCGGATGGAGTTTTCCCCACAAGCGGCCCCACGGCCCGCCGCACCGGTAGAAGCCAGCCAAACCCGGTCAGGCGCACGCGGTACACCCCGCAGCAGCGTGCGTGACATGCCATCGCAGCAACCCCCTCAAGCCGCTTTTGATATGCCGCAGGCTCCCGCCGCAATGACTGCACCTATGGCAGCACCAACGCCGCCGCAAATGAGCTTTACGCCACCGCCAGCACCGCCGGCCATGCCAGCCGCCCCCCCGATGCAAAGCCCTGCGCCAGCCCAGCAAGCCACTGATTTATCAAAATTTAGAGGCTCCGACGGCATGGTTGATGCCGCTGCCATGCGGCGCGCCCAAATCAATTCGGCCCGTGCCACGGGTCAACCTGCCTATGCTGTTCAACGTGAGTGGGAAGCAGTTGAACAAGAGCGTCAACGCGCTGCAGCCAATGGCGAAGTGCGTCCAGACCCCTTGGCTGGAACCGTGCCTGTACCACAAGCACCCCAACCACGATCAACCAAGCCAAGCCAAAGCTTCGAGCCAGATCCTTCGAGCCTTGGTGGTGAAGAAGAATCTGCCAACCCTGATGCCCAAAAACCCGCTAGCAAACCAAAAGGCGCGCGCGGGACGCCACGGGCCGAGCAATCCACGTCGTCTCGCCAAAGCGCCCTGAACCAAGCAGCGCGCGACCGTGCCCGTAACCCTTCCTACATTGACCGCGAGCCCCGATTGGGCGGTGGTCCCGGCGGGTAAGTTTTTTCATTTTGATGAATTCTGACCACCAAATGTTTACGCTTATCCTGTAGGACAGACGCAGAAACGGGAAACTGAGATGCAAGTTGGCGAAAGATACGCTAAGCTATTAGAGGTTGCGAGCGAAAGCTCCAGCGAAAAACGTCGCGTCCTGCTTAATGAAGTAACTGATTTATTCTTCGACTCTCAGGAAAACCAAAGTCCGGTTGAGACCAAGCTCTTTGGCGATCTCATTGCTAAAGTGGCTTATGAGCTGGATACAGAAGTCCGCAAAGAATTGGCCCAACGTTTTGCTGGTGGCGAAGCGCCACGCACGCTGGCCGTGATGATGGCGAATGATGAGGAAATTGGCATTGCGGGCCCGATCCTGCGTCGCTCAACCTCGTTGACCCAAGATGATCTGATCCGCGTCGTCGAAACCCGTGGTCATGCGCACCAAATGGTCGTGACCCAGCGCCCAGATGTGGGTGAGGAATTGTCCGATGCCTTGGTCTCGCACGGGAATGATTTGGTTGTTGCCTCGTTGGTGAGCAACCAAACTGCCAAGGTTTCTGACGAGACCTTTGATAAGATCGTGGATCGTGCGGCCAATAATCCCGATCTGCATCGCCCGATCGCTGAGCGTAAAGTCATTTCACCGGAGCATTTGAACCGTCTCTATACAATCGTCGAAGGCCCAATGCGGCGCGAGATCCTTGAGCGGAATTCAGAATTTACCGAAGAAGAAGTCGAACGCGCCATGCGCCGTGCCCAGACACGTGTTGCGGTTGTGAACGGCACCTTGCCGGCAGACTTTGAAACGGTGCACCGCGAATTCACCAAGCAAAAAGCTGCCAATGCGATTAATCGCGCGATGTTGCCGACCCTGTGGCGCAACAAGGAATCGACCAAATTCATGATCGCTTTCGGCGATTTCACCGGCCTCGATTTCTATCAAACGGCTCTCTTGTTTGAGAAAAAAGATATCGACACCATGGCTATGGTGTGCCGGGCTGCCAATTTTGAGCGCGCTTTGTTTGTGACCATTGCCGTCTTGGTGCTTGGCAATGAGGGCATGGGTCAGGCCCAAATCCTTGGCAATATGTATAATGATGTGCCGCCAGAAGCCGCTCAGCGCGCTTTGCGCTTCTTGCGTTTACGGGCAAACGTCTCTGCTCAAGCAGCCTAGATCATCCGCTCCCGCACATTGGTGAAGCGGATTTTCGGAAACTTTTCTGCGACATAGCCGATTTCCCACGCATTCTTTGCAAGGAAGACGTCTGCGCCGTCTAAATCGGTACCCATGCCCGCGCGATTGCGATCAGCAAATTGCTCGAGATCAGCCGCGCTGTCGGCGGCAATCCAGCGCACACCATTAAAGGAACAAGTTTCAAACACGACTTGCAGCCCATATTCGGCGGCCAGACGCTCAACCAACACGTCAAACTGCAAGGGCCCAACTGCACCCACAATCAGGTCTGAACCAAAATGGGGACGGAATAATTGGGTCACGCCCTCTTCTGCCAAGGATTCCAGCGCCTTCTTCAAATGCTTGGCCTTCAGCGGATCTTTTACCGAGGCGCGACGCAAGATTTCCGGGGCAAAGTTTGGAATGCCCGCAAACTTCACCTGGCCGGTTTCCGACAGACTATCGCCAACACGCAGCACACCATGGTTTGGCACGCCAATGACGTCGCCCGCCCAAGCTTCGTCGGTGATTTCGCGGTCTTGGCCCACAAACATCAAAGGCGCATGCACGCCAATCTGCTTGCCTGACCCTGTTTTCAACCGCATACCACGCTGAAACTTGCCAGAGGCCAAGCGCACCATCGCCACGCGGTCACGATGCGCCGGGTCCATATTGGCTTGAATCTTGAAGACAAACCCGGTGACTTCCTCGCGGTCGGCTTGGACTTGGGTTTCAACCCCTTTATCGAGCGCCTTTTGGTCGCGTGGCGAGGGCGCATAGTCGCGCAGACCGTCCAACAACTCGCGTACCCCGAACTGGCGTAGCGCAGAGCCAAAGAAGACAGGCGTCATATGGCCTTCGCGATAGGATTGAAGGTCAAAGGCCGGATAGCCGCCTTGCACCAACTCAGCCGAGCTGCGCAATTCCTCCATCTCCGCTTGGTTCAAGACTTCGGCAATCGCGTTAGACGACAGGTCCATCGTATCATGCACCAATGGACCCGTATCGCCCACTTGTGGACGACGGAATACGGTAAAGCGGTCATTGCGCAAATCCACCATACCGCGGAAACGATTGCCGGAGCCCTGCGGCCAGAAGATTGGCGCGGGGTCAAGCGCAAGCTTGGAAGCCACTTCGTCCAATAATTCCATCGGATCTTGAGCTTCGCGGTCCATCTTATTGATAAAGGTCAGGATTGGGATATCGCGCAGGCGACAAACCTCAAACAATTTCAAGGTCTGCGGCTCAATCCCTTTAGCTGCGTCCAGCACCATAACGGCCGAATCTGCCGCGGTTAGCGTGCGATAGGTGTCTTCAGAAAAGTCTTCGTGGCCCGGCGTATCCAACAGATTGATGATGCAATCATCATGCTCAAACGTCATCACAGACGCCGAAACCGAAATGCCGCGTTCGCGCTCAATCTTCATCCAGTCCGAACGCGTCCGGCGCTGTTCGCCGCGGGCACGTACTGCCCCTGCGGCACGAATGGCCCCGCCCATCAGCAAGAGATTCTCAGTCAGCGTGGTCTTGCCGGCGTCTGGGTGGGAAATGATGGCAAAGGTGCGACGGCGCTTAACTTCACGCGCGAGTTCGGCTGACATGATTGGGGCCTGACTAAGACGAATGGGTAAATCGGGAAACGGCCTGAATGCTCAAGCCCTTGAGCCCCCCATCTAGCCGAGGCCTTGTCACAATTAAAGGCCTTAGAGCAATAGGAAATCTAGGCCCGGCTTAGGCCGCGGCAGACTGCCAGACAGAAGTATTGATAATGCCAGGCGTCAACCGGCCCGCATCCTGTTGGGCCTTGAGGCTGCCCAAAGTTGTCAGCGAAACGGTTGCCAAGCGGAAACCGACTTCTTGTGGACGTCGACATTTTGGCGGCGCGATAAACAAAATCGCATTGGCGTCGCTGCGGCTGGCAATCAGCCAAGCCAAAGCGGCAGCCTTTTGTGGGGCTTCTGATGCCAAATTTGGCATTTCCATGATCGCGGTCTGAACGGCCAAAATGGAATCATTGAGGGTGTAACGTGCGACTGCCGTTGCCGGAATGCCTGCATTGATCACCGCGTCGGCATTACCCGTTAGCATGAGAACGCGGTCATTGAAGAGAAAAAGCATCCAAACGTCTCCAGTCGAGAACGAGACCTTAGAGCACTTGGGTTAACAATCAGTCCACGCGCTCTGAGAGAAAACTTCTGCCCAGCTTGTCTTCAATTTCGACGATCCAAATGTCCTGGTCTTGAGAGGCTCGTTTAGACAAATAAGCATCGATGGAGGGCTCGTCCGGCCCCGCTGTTTTACCTGTGAGATCAAGATAAATGCGCTCTCCAGCCCCATCCCGCGCGGGAATGAGTAAGCGCGCCGTGCCATCGAGACGCGCGACTTTCACCAGGACTGCGCCCGCGGTTTCATCCCCTTTACGCACGACAAAACCCGCAGCGCCAAGACTCTGCGCCGTGCGCAAAAGCGCTTGCACCCAGATATCACTGCGGAGATCGCTGCTGCTCATGGCTTTGTGTGCACCGGGCTTAATCGAAGTGAAAGAGTGGCGACTGTAGATAGATGCCATGATTTTCTTTCATCGTGCCGCAATTTGTTTGACACTCTTGGTGCCGGTTGCAAGCCACGCCCAAGTTAATGGGCTAGAGCGCAGCTACGCTGAGCGCATGGCAATGCGGGCCATTGATGAACGCTGTAAACTGCTTGAAAGCGGTCCTCGGCGCGCCTTGGCGGGCTTTACCGCCCAAGCCCGTGGTGCTGCCCTGCGGTCTGGATCCAGCACGCAGCGCCTCGACCTGATCGCAAGCCAAGCCAAAACAGCCGCAGCCGCCAAAGCCTGTCGCGATCCTGCCGTTCAAACCGAAGCCCAACGCATCATTGCGGCCCATAAGGGCTGGCGCGCTCAATTGACCGGTACCTATGCGGGCCCGGTGCGGGCGTGGCGGGTTGATCGCGGTGGCAAAGACATATGGCGTGCGGTTCAAGACACAGGCAGCGCCACACGGGCGGGTCTGGTGGCAAGCGGAACGGGCTTAAGCTTTGCGGTAGAGACCCCAGATGTCGATGCATCGGGCGCACGATTATTCTTGCGCGACCTCACCAAGCTTGGCCCACCACAGCCCAGCAGAACCCTCTCCCCGCCTTTGCGCAACGGCACAACCATTCATGTCGCCGCCTCGCGACGGCCTGCGGCAACCCGCGCAAGGGTAGAATCGCGGCCGCGAGCCGGGACCTTATTTGTCTTTTCCGATGCAACCACGCGCGCCGTACTCAATGCCGATCCTCGCGACACATTTGAGATTGAAATCACCAATCGCTCGGGTACGGTGACCCGTCTTTTGGTGGAAGTCGGGGATTTGGTGGCAGCCTTTACCTTTGCTGCCGAATTTTAGGACAGTGGCTTGTCCAAATTGGCATAAGGCAAACTGACCTTTGCAATGGTGCCTTTGCCCAATGTGCTCTCAAGCCAGAAGCGACCGCCCTGTAGTTCGGTCAAGCGCTTCACTACCGCCAAACCTAAGCCAGAGCTGCGCACCACGCGGCTATTGGCGCGGCTTTGATTATCGCCTTGCGCCCAAGGTTGTCCGATACGGGCAAGGTCTGCTGGACTGATCCCCGCCCCATCATCTTCAATTTCCAAACAAGCCTGCCTTGTTGTGGCATCGGGGCGAATTCGCAGCGTTACCGAGCCATCTTTTGGCGTGAACTTAATCGCGTTTGACAAAAGGTTGAAGGCGATCTGACGCATCGCGCGCGCATCGGCCCGCACGCTGATGGGTGGTCCAACTTCATGGCGGATCTGCACCCCCGCAGAACGCGCCGCCCCACTTGAAAGGGCAATCGCCTCAAACAGAAACTGATCAAGCCGAATATCCTCCAGCCGGACTTCATAGCGGCCCGCTTCGATTTTTGAGATATCAAGCAAGTCCGAAACAAGATCGAGCAAATGGCTGCCACTGGTATGAATGAGACCCGGATAATCTTCATAGCCTTTTGGAAGCGGGCCAAACACACCTTCACGCATCGTATCAGCAAAACCCAGTATCGCATTGAGTGGCGTACGAATTTCGTGACTCATCTCTGCCATAAATCGGGCCCGATCATGGCTTTCTGCTTGCGCCATGCGGGTTTCAGCCTGCGCCGCATCGCGGCTGTCTAAAGCCTGTTTTGCCTGGTCGCGGGCCGCGCGCCGCACCCGTTCAATCACGCCACCAGCGCGCGCGCAGATGGCTAAAGCCAAAGCCGCACTGGCCCAAGCCACCAAGAGCTTTGGGATGAGCGCGCCCCACGACCCAGCGGCAAAACTGACGTTACTGGGCAAGAGCGGTGCTAACATCAGTAAAGCAACGGCCACACACAGGGCGGCAGCAATGCCATTAATCAGCGCGACACCGGCCGCCCCAGCGGCGAGCAAGGGCCAAATCACCGCGGCAAAGGCAATGCCATTCGTCCCCCCCTCTAAACTGCCTAAGCCCAGAGCCGCCCCCGCCCACAGCACGGGGATGATCACCGCTTGGCGGGCTTGATTGGTGTAAGAGGTGACAAGAAAAGCCGTCATGGTGCAGATGGCGACGCAGGACAGGCCAAAAAGCAATCGCGGTTCACCCAGCCAAATGGCATAAGCTAAAGCCATTGCAGCCAAGGCCGCACTGCTGCCGCTGGCCCATTGCGCAGGGGTTAGGGGTTGGTCCGATACGGCCCAAGCCTTTCCGCCGACTTTGGAATCAGCCAAATCTGAGTGTTGTGTCGCGTCCACACCCGCTTTTAGCCGAAGGCGATCGGAAAGTCGCCTGAGTTCGCGTGACTGGTGAAGTTTGGGAATTTTTGCGTAATTTTGGTTGTGATTTATTCAGACACCCTCTGGCATAAGGTGTAGGGACAAGCGGTGGGGCGCTTAAAGGAGATGGATATGAGCAAAAAGTGGCTCGCATGTGCCGTTGCGACGCTGTTCGTTAGTGCAGGTTTGGCCATTAGTGTCGATGCCTCCGCCCAACAACGTCCAAAGGCTAGCGCCACCAAGGCTACGGCGAAGAAGGCCCCTGCCCGCAAGGCTCCCGCCAAAAAGGCCCCGGCGACCAAGGCCGTTGCAGTCCCAGCCGCACCAAAAGGCCCGGTGGGCCTCGCCCTTCCAACTGGCGCGAACACATTAGGTGCCCATGCCGCCCTTTATGCCGCCTATGCCGCCGATGTAGAGGCCCTCAATGTCGCGTCGATCACCACAGGCCGCGCCCTCACACAATCCACCGAACGTATTGCCCGCCACCTCAATTCAGATCGATTGGCCCTCGGCATGGTCGCCTATGGCGCGGCTTGGGCAGCGACTCAGGATGAATTTGTTGGCGAAGTGCGCAAACTAGAAGCCCGGATGGGCCGGGATGCCTTGATTGCCAAATTGCGCGGCGAAATCGCATTTGCGCGCAGCCTGCCCGGCGGGGAGCAAGCAGCCCAGCTTGCAGCACGTGCCCTTTTGGCCGATGCTGCTAAGATTCAGGAAGAAGGCGATGCCTTCAAACAAGCCGCCTATGATTGGCAGAAATATGCGTGGGCAAAAGTCAGTACGGCTGATTCTAAAGCCCGAAATGCGGCCCTGCGCACCTTGGTCGCCCCGGTGCCCGCAACCGATCTTGCCGTCAACTTCTCGGCGATGCCCGAAGCCAATCTGTCGCCACAATCAACCCAAATGCGCACCCTAAGCCTTCAGCGCAGCGTGC
Source organism: Aquidulcibacter sp. (assembly GCF_020253525.1). Taxonomy (GTDB): domain Bacteria; phylum Pseudomonadota; class Alphaproteobacteria; order Caulobacterales; family Aquidulcibacteraceae; genus Aquidulcibacter. Next base: position 2,417 of record NZ_JADCBK010000002.1, on the reverse strand, counting down.
GGCTGTCCACCCAATCGGCTCGCGACGGGATCACTTTGGCTGAGCCTATTCGCGCTTGGTCGCCGATTGATCGCATGGTATCGCTGGCAGCCCTGTCGGCAATTGGTGGGCCTGCTGATCGCCGGGAAGATACCGAAGCCCTAATGCGCGATCCGCGCTTGGTTAGCTGCGTGAACTCCTCGCGTCTGAACATGCAAATGTGCAATGCAGCCACAAAACAGCCCTATGAACGCTCCTTCTGCTTGGCTGAACATCCTTTAGGTGAAATTGCCAAATGCATGGCCAAAACAGTTCGATAATCCACAGATGAGCGACCCACGGCTGGAAGACCTCATCGAAGAATTCTCCTTTCTCGACGATTGGGAGGAGCGCTACCGCTATGTCATCGACTTGGGGCGCACGTTGCCGCCTTTAGACGAAAGCGAGCGGGTGGAAGTCGCCAAGGTGCGGGGCTGTGCAAGTCAAGTTTGGCTTGTTTCAACAACCGATCCCGAGACTGGGCTCATTGAGTTTCGCGGTCAGTCAGATGCCGCCATTGTTCAGGGCCTGCTCGCGATTTTGGTCCGGCTCTATTCGGGTCGTGCACCTGCGGAGATTTTGGCACTCGACGCACAAGCCGCTTTTCAGGCCTTGGGCCTAGGCGATGCGCTCACGCCACAGCGGTCAAATGGTCTCAAAGCGATGGCTTTGCGGATGCAAGATGTAGCCAAAGACGCTTTGGCCAGTTCCCAAGCCTAAGCGGCCTGTTTGTCGAAAGTTAGGCGCGGGGCGGGTGCCGCCCGCAGGGCTGCCTCCAGCTGATCGAGCATATCATCAATCTTTGGATCGTCGCGACGGTCCTCAATCTGATGGCAGGCATGCGCGACGGTCGAGCGGTCGCGCGCAAAGGCGACTGCCACCCGGTGCAGGCTCATACCAAAGGCCACATGGGTTAAATACATGGCCACTTGCCGGGCAAAGGCGTGCTGGGCCGTGCCGCGATCGGGTACCAGGAGGTCGGCCCTTATCCCTAACGCGAAGGCTGCGGCATCACAGGCAAAACGTGCCCGGGCACAATCCAACTGAAATCTCTCTTCTGGCTTCATCGCTGTTCCACCTCGGTCAATGCGCCAAGATTGGCATGTGCCGAGACGGGTGAGGATGAACGCGAAACTATCCCCCAGTCAGCCTGTCCAAGCCGACAGGGTATTTTGCCGCTAAGCCTTTGGGCTTGCAGACTGGAACGTGCGATAGCCGAAGAATAAAATCGCCAGCATAATGGCTTCAACCACCATGGGGGCTGGCGCAGTGGGTGCCATGCCATCAAGCGCGAGGCTAAGGAACCGACCCGCCAAGGCAAGGCCCAGCATCACCATTGGAACCAAAAGGGCCTCGGCCCGCATTTTCCACGCCCCATACAGCGCAAAGACCGAAGCGCCAATAAAGAAGCCTGTGAAATCTGCCCGCACAGTCGCAAGACCCTGACTGCCAATGGGCGACAGAAAGAAGGCGGCTGCGAGTTTCGCAGGCTGCAGCAAAAAGCCCAAACCGATCACGAAGTTGAAAAGGCCCAAAACCAGAATCAGGCCACGCGCAAGTATTGTCATATGTTCCTCCCCCAAGCCTCACCTGACCTAAGCAGATTGGTGGGATTTGCCTAGCGCGTCGTCACCCTTGTTATAAGGCCCCCCTGAATCCTCTAATTGGGGCCTTGCCCCGCAAAGTCCCCTGAGGCCCCGGCTCGCAGCTCACGCTCCGGCGGGGATGGCATCGATAAAATAGAGAATTGATCTAGAAGCGCTTTGGTGCCCATTCTGGTTCACCAAGCCGCAAACGAAATTGTTCTTGCGACCTCTGGGTAGTCAAGTGTCCGTTTTCTTTGAAAACGGATCGCTTGCGACGCAGCGAAGCTGCGCACTTGACGACCCAGATGTCGCGGCCATGCTTGATGATCCATTTTGGTGAAACAGCGTTTCCACCAAAATGGGTCCAGACGGAAAAATCTTAAAGCGATGTCATCCCGGACGGCGAAGCCGATCCGGGACCTCCGAGCGCAAAATCCCATGGGGTCCCCGCTCTCCACTTCGTTCCGGCGGGGATGACATCGTGGGGGGAACTCCCCTCTCCCTCTGGGAGAGGGGACGGGGGTGAGGGCTTACGCAGCACCAAAAAAAGAAGTGGTGGAGCATCTTAACCGACTAAACATAATCAGCTTTTGTGCCCTACAAGCCCTCACCCCTTTCCCGTCGACCTATAGGTCGACCCCACAGGGAGAGGGGAGCGCATAGATAAAAACTTATCCCCCACCATCCAAACCTCGCGTAACCTTCCCTCGTTCCCAATGCGGAGGAGCTTCGGTCCGGGTTAAGCCGACTATTGGGGATTGGTAAGCGGGACTAAGCAGGGTTGAAGTGGCGACCTTGTGTTTCATCAGGATT
>NZ_JADCBK010000019.1 GCF_020253525.1 Aquidulcibacter sp. | reverse complement strand
GAAAAATTGGATGGCCCGGGTGGGCGCGGCTATGTCTATCGCCAAGACGGCTTTACCTTTGATGCAGGTCCCACCATCATCACAGCCCCGTTCATTTTTGAAGAATTGTGGAACATCTGCGGCAAGACCATGTCTGACCATGTGCAGCTGCGCAGCATCGACCCCTTCTACAAGATCCGGTTTGACGATGGCACCATTTTTGAGGCCACCGCTGACTTGAAGGCCATGCGCGCCCAGGTCGCGCGTTTCGAGCCCGGCGATCTTGAAGGCTTTGACCGCTATATGGTTGCCAGTGAGGCGATTTATGATGAGGCCTTCACCAAGCTGGTGGATCAGCCGTTTCATGAGCTTTCGACCTTGTTCAAGTCTGCACCGGACTTGATCCGTTTGGGCGGCTTCCGCACGGTTTATGGCAAGGTGTCGGAGTTCTTTAAGAACGAAAAACTACGGGTGGCGTTTAGTTTCCACCCGCTTTTGATTGGCGGTAATCCTTTTGCCACCACCTCTTATTATTGCCTGATTGCCCATCTCGAGCGGACCTTTGGCGTCCATTATGCCTTAGGTGGGACCGGGGCTTTGGTACGTGGCATGGTCGAGTTGATCGAGGGCCAGGGCAATCATCTGGTCTATAATGCCGAAATTGACGAGATCATAACCGAGAACGGTCGCGCGGCTGGGGTTCGTCTGGCCAGCGGTGAAACCGTGCAGGCCGACCTTGTCGTTTCCAATGCCGACCTTGGTTGGACCCATACCAAGTTGTTGCGCAATGTGCCGCGCAAAGTATGGACGGACGAAAAAATCGCACGCGCCGATTATTCCATGAGCTTATTTGTTTGGTATTTCGGTACCAATCGGAAGTTTGAGGATTGTTATCAGCATACGATGGTGCTGGGGCCGCGCTATAAGGAGTTGCTGACCGACATCTTCACCAGAAAAACCTTGGCCGAGGACTTCAGCCTCTATTTGCATCGTCCAACCGCCAATGATCCGAGCCTTGCGCCCGAGGGATGCGATACATTTTATGTCTTGGCCCCCGTACCACATTTGGGTAGCGGCGTAGATTGGGCCAGTATGGCCGAGCCCTACCGGCAGAAGATTGAAAAGCGTCTTGAGGAAACCCTGCTGCCAGGCTTGTCTCAATCCATTATCTCCTCGCACATGTTGACTCCGCAGGATTTTAAAGACCGCCTGCTTTCGACCAATGGTGCGGCTTTTGGTATGGAGCCAAAGCTGTTCCAAAGTGCGTGGTTCCGGCCGCACAATATCAGTTCGGATGTGCCGGGGCTTTATTTTGTGGGCGCGGGCACGCATCCGGGTGCGGGGCTGCCCGGTGTGGTGTCGTCGGCAAAAGTCATTGATCGGCTCATCCCGCCCGCAAGCGCTTGGGCTGGAAAGGTCAAAACCGCTTAGGCGTTCAGAAGGTCTGCGTGTAGGCGGGCGGCGGCAAGCCGTCCCGACAGGGCGGCCATCGGGATGCCGGGGCCTGGATGGGCAGAACCGCCGGCGAGGTAAAGCCCTTTCACGCCGCTGCGCGCGCCCGGTCTTTGAAAACTGGCCATCGGTCCATGATTGGCACGCCCATAGAGCGCACCGCCACTGGCTGGAAACAGGGCGTTGAAGCCGTGTGGGGTGGTGATCTGAGCTTGGTCAACAGATAGAGTGAGGCCACAGCTGGCCATCATCGCCCACGCGCTTTCTTTCGCCTTGCGTTGCGCGTCTGGTCCATAATCTAAGCTATCGCCATTGGCGGGGGCGTTCATCAGGATCAACAAGCGCTCGGGCCCGTCGGGGGGCACGCAGGCATCATCGCGATCTTGCGCACAAATATAGATTGTTGGGGCTTGCGGTGGGCGTTGGCTGGTAAAAACATCTTCAAATTCGGCCTTGTAATCCTTCGAAAACAAGACGGTATGATGGGCGAGCGCCAAGCCACTGGTGGTGGCTTTCGCGCACCACGTAATGGCTGATTGTGAGCGTTGCGGCAAAGCGACGGGCTTAGCGGCGGGCATAACATCGGGTCCTAGCAGGCCGCGACCAAGGGAAGAAATGTCCCCATTGAACACAATGGCATCGGCGGACATGGCCGCACCGCCTTTCAAAACGATGCCGCTGACGTGTCGATTACGAGTTTCAATACGTTCAACATTGGCTTGAAAGTGAAAATTCACCCCTTGGCTGATCGCGAGCTCTTTCAGGGCTGCAGCGACTTTGGCCATGCCGCCCTTAACCCGCCAAACGCCCTCTTGCTCGACATGGCTGACCAGCATCAAAGTCGCAGGGGCCGCAAAGGGTGAGGAGCCACAATAGGTAGCATAGCGGCCAAATAATTGCTTAAGGCGCGGGTCACGGAAATAAGCCCCAAGAGCACCCCACATCGTCTGATGCGGGGCTGTCTGCCACATGGCACCTAATCGGGTGAAGCCAACCCGTGCGACAAGTTCAATCGGGTTTGGTCTTTGGCTGGCGATAAAGGGTCCGCGTAACGTCTCGTAAATGGCCGCACTGCGCTTGCAAAAAGCCAGATAGCCCTCGGCATCTTTAGGGCCAGCAAATTCGCGTATCGCCTCGGCGGACTCCTCGCGGTCGGCATAAAGGTCCAGATCACCGCCCTGTGTCCATGCATGGCGGGCCAAGATGGTGGCGGGCAGTAAAGTCAGATGATCCTCAAGGGCGAGGCCTGCATCCTCAAACAGGCCGTCAAACACCCATTTCATGGTGAAGACAGTCGGGCCGCCGTCAATCAAACTAGTCCCGACTGGCACTTGGCGCATTTTGCCGCCGACATCGGCTGCGCGCTCTACAACGTCGACGTGATAGCCTTGGCGGGAAAGATCGATGGCGGCGGCAAGACCGCCCATGCCTGCGCCAATGACGATAACTTTTTGTGTTGTCACGAAGCCGCGCCTGCCGTCTGGGTCACACGATTGCGTAAGCTCAATCGGATCTGGCGGTGGTGGTAGAGGATGATGGCAAGGCCCGTCACCAACGGGATCGCCCACAGGCCTGGATGCAAGGCCATGGACGGCATGAGACGCACGGCGCCAAAAGCTGAAAAGGCCGTATAGACCGAGATACCAGCCCCCACGATCGCCTTCACATGTTCCATCAAATAGACTTTCGGGCCGGGCGCGGGGTTCAGCATGAAGAAGAGATTCGTGCCAGCTGTGGCAAAGCCAACGATGGACATGCCCACCATCAGATATTGGCCGATGAGTATTCCTTCAATCGCGCAGGCAAAGGCGGCGGCGATTAGAATGGGCTGTAGGGCCAAGTTCAGGCCCCGGCGATTAGCCGCATGATTGGCTTTATTCTTGATCGTTTCTAATCCGTACCACGCCAGATTGATGGTCAAGATCGCCAGATAGAACATCATGATGCCAAAGATGCCGCGCACAAAGACAGCGTCTTTCAAATGTGGATGGGTCCCTAAGGGATCAATCAGGGTGCAAATGCTGAGCAATAGGGCCACACAGCCCGCACCAAGAATGGATCGTGCAAAAATTTTACCCCACAGCCGGTGATTGCGGTTACCCTTCTTGCCAAGGACTGGAACCCAAAAGCTAACCAGCCCCACCGCTCCAAATGCGATATGGATGGCAACCAACGTGTGAAACAAGGTAAGCATCACTGTCTATCCAGTCGCGAGCGTCTAACGGGCTGGACATAGTGACGCGTCAAGCGTTAGGCTTCAAGGGGTTGGGCGCGGCTTTTTGCGGAGCGATCAGGATGAGTAGGCTGGGGTAGACGGGTGGCGGCGGACGGTTTTCACGCGCAAGACGCATTCTATAAGCCGCCCCGGCCAGCACCCATGGGGCCATTGGCCAGTCTGGTCCGCGTGATCCGGCAAGGCGATGGTGACTTATTAAGCCTCATGCCTGCCGATGCCTATTTGTTGCCTATGGGGCCACTGGGCTATTCGCGCCGTTCGATCAAGATTGTGAATGATCCGGCTTTGACCAAGCCGATTCTGGCAGATCCCGAAGACATTTTCCCAAAGAATGATCTGATGGTTGGCGCGCTGACGCCCTTGGTGGGCGATAGCATGTTTGTGTCGAGCGGTGCATTGTGGCGACAGCAGAGACGGATGATCGATCCAGCCTTTTCCCATATTCGTCTGGCCAAGGCCTTTCCCTCCATGGTCGGGGCCTTGGATGATTTTGAGGCCCGTCTGCAGGCAATTGCCGTTTCTGGTCAGGACATGTCGCTAGACCTCGCCATGGGACAACTGACGGCTGATATCATCTGCCGCACGGTGTTTTCGGCCTCGCTCGCCAATGACACGGCGCGTGACGTGTTTGAGTCCTTCGCCTTTTTTGAGCGCAGCGTGGCCCATGTGGAATTGGTGCGCCTGATCTTTGGTAAGCCGTTTGACGAAATACCCCAGCGTGCCGATGTACTGGAGGCTTGCGCCCGCATTCGCGGGCATATTGGCCGCCTGCTCGACACGCATTTAGAGGCGGGCGCACAATTTGATGATATTGCCGCCGCCGTAATCGCCGCGCGCGACCTTGAAACCGACACGCGCTTTAGCCGCGAAGAATTGATCGATCAATTGGGCGTATTCTTCTTAGCGGGCCATGAAACCACCGCCAGCGCCCTGACTTGGGCTTTCTTCATCGCTGCGATGCAGCCCGCGGTGGCCGATAAGATCCGTGCCGAAGCGATTGACGTGGCAGGTTCTGGCCCCATTGAATTTGAGCATGTGAAGCGGCTGACCTATGCTCGCAATGTTTTCAAAGAGGCATTGCGCCTCTATCCACCCATTACGTTTATTCCACGGGTTGCTGCGCGCGCCACAACAATCGGCACTCAGAAAATCAAGCGCGGCACCATGGTGATGATCGCCCCTTGGGCGGTGCACCGCCATCATTTGTTGTGGTCTAACCCCGACGTTTTTGACCCAGACCGCTTCTCGCCAGAACGCGAGCATGAGATTATTTCTGGGTCCTATATTCCTTTTGGTGCGGGCCCGCGTGTTTGTGTCGGTGCGGCCTTTGCGACAACGGAAGCAACCTTGATTCTTGCACGTATCTTGAGAACTTATCGTATTGAGGTGCAAGAGCCCGAGCGCGTGCGTCCTGTTGCGCGTCTAACCACGCGTCCGGCACAAGAAATCAGAATGAAGGTCACACGCCGCGCATGAGCCAAACTGTCTTAATCACCATCGGCCGCTTGCCCAAGGCCTTGGACTTTGCCCGATCCTTCAAGGCGGCGGGTTGGCGCGTTTTGGTGGCAGAGCCTTTTAAGTCGCATTTGACCGGTGCGTCCAAATGTGTGGATCGGTCCTTTCAAGTGCCGCCGCCGTCCAAGGGTAAGGAGGCTTATCTTGCGGCGCTCTTGCGTCTGATCGAGGATGAGGCAGTTGATCTCGTCCTGCCCTTGTCGGAAGAAACCATGCATGTGGCGCATTTGGCAGGACGATTGCCCGCCCGAGCCCGCCTTTATGCACCCCCGGTCGACGATCTTCTGGCGCTGCATGACAAAGCCCGCTTTCCAACACTCGCACAGGCGCATGGCCTGACTGTGCCCGAAACGGCCTTAATCGAAACCCCCCAGGCCCAGGCCATTGCCAGCCGCCACGACTTTGTTGTGAAACCCATCTTTTCGTGCTCTGGCCGCGCGGTCAGTCTGCATCCGGCAGGCACGTCCTTGATCGGTATTGCGGCGACCTTGACCGAGCCTGCGGTGGTGCAAGTCCAAGTCAAGGGCAAGCAATATAGCACGTTTGCTATCGCCCATGCGGGTAAGCTTCTCGTCAATGTCATCTATCAAGGGGCGGTGATGACCGGCAGCGTCGCCGTTGCCTTTGAGCGCGTGGAGCTTCCCGCCATCCAAGACTGGGTAGAGGCCTTTGTTCGCCACGAAAATCATAGTGGCTTTATCTCGTTTGATTTCTTTGTCGATGAGGCTGGTAAAGCTTGGGCGATTGAATGCAATCCGCGTGTTACAAGTGGCGTTCACTTCATCGAGACAGAGGATTTAGCCCCCGCTATTCTGACTCCAGGCGTCACGCCAATTCGCTTCAAACAAACCAAGCTGATGCAGCAATTCTACCCGACGCTGACTGAAGTGCAGGCCGCGATGTTTAGAGGGCCGCATTATTGGGAGCGGCTGAAAGTGCTGCGTACGGCCAAGGATGTTACTTGGGATGCCCGCGATCCCATGCCCTTTATCACCATGCCGATCACAGCTTTTTCGATTATCGCCATGTCGATCCGCCAGCAACAAACCTTTGGCCAAGTCTCTACCCAAGACATTTCTTGGTTCGAGGGTGAGCGGTTGGAGGCTGCCTGATGCGCGCTTGCCTAGATTTTCAGTCCATGATTAGCTGCACTTCGCAGGTCTTGGACCTAAACCAACAGATTGGATGGGCATGCTGAGTTTCGCAGCCGAGAGTTTGGATATGGCCGGGCCAACGCCGCGTGCACTTCCCTATGCCACCCCATCTGACCGCGCCGCCTGTCGGGATCTGATTAAAACCGGCTCGCACTCTTTTTATTCGGCGTCCCTGCTACTTCCAGAAGCGCTGCGCGAAGCCGCCTATGCCCTCTATGGCTTTTGTCGTTTGTCCGATGATGCGGTCGACGTGGAAAACGGCCAAGGGGATGCCATTGCCCGGCTGCGGTCGCGGCTTGATGGTGTCTATTCAGGCCGCCCCCAAACCGAAGCGGCCGATCGTTGTTTGGCCGATGTTGTGCGCGCCTATGGCATTCCGCGCGCGGTGTTTGATGCGTTGCTGGAGGGCTTTGAATGGGATGTGGCAGAGCGCACCTATGAGACTTTGGCCGATGTCGAAGATTATGCAGAGCGGGTTGCAGGTTCAGTCGGGGCTATGATGGCCGCCCTGATGGGGGTGCGCGGAGCTGCCATGGTCGAACGCGCGTGCGATCTTGGTGTGGCCATGCAGCTGACCAATATCGCCCGCGACATTGGCGAAGATGCCCGGCAAGGTAGGCTCTATATCCCGCGCAGCTGGTTGCGCGAGGTCGGAATTAATCCCGAAGCTTGGCTCGCGCAGCCTCATTTTTCGCCGGCCATTGCTGCGTTGACGGAGCGCTTATTGGTGCGGGCAGATGAGCTTTATCGTCGGGCAGACCAAGCCATTGCCCGTTTGCCGGCGACTGTTCGTCCGGCGATTTTTGCGGCGCGCTTGCTCTATGCCGAAATTGGCAAAGTTATCCGGGCGCAAGGTTATGATTCCGTCTCAAGGCGCGCCAGCACCACAGCGGCCCGCAAGGCGTGGCTGGTTGGCGCTGCCATGCAACGGGCAGCACGTCCGGCCCCGAAGGGTGAATTATCCATTGCACGCGGGGTCGGAAGACCCTTGGTGGCCGCGATTGTTCAATCGCCACCGGGTTTTGGTCCCGCAAACCAGCGCGGGCAGAGCATTAAAGACGATCTCAATTGGGTCATTGATCTCTTCTCTGACCTCGAACTACGTGATCGCACCGGGAGCCGAAGCCGATGAACCCCAATTTGATGTTCTTCCTTGAGTTCTTATTGTTCAGCGGCGTATTTCTGGTGTTTGCAATCTGGCAAGTCATCTCGCTTTCGCCCAAGCGGATTGCCGCCGAAGAGGCCAAGAAGCAGGCTGAAGCCGAAAAGGCGGCGGCTTTAAAAGGTTCGACGGGGCATCCGGAAGGGTAGCATCGCCCGCACAATCGGCATTTTCAACCGATCCAGATTCAAAGTCTCATGCATCATCAGAACTTTCTCGCCCTCAAGCTGGCTTTCAAGGGCTGATCGCGCATAAAAGGGGGTATCTTCCAGGGTTTTAATCACGCGTGCAGGCTCTGGCCCGTCCGACCAGGCTTCGCGATCTATCCCCCAAAATGTTCGGCGCAAACGTCTTTGTGCGGTCGGTTCGGTTTCTGAAATGCTGCCATCATGCTTGACCTTCAAATATGTGGCCTTGCGGGGTCCAGCTCGATTGGTGACATCATAAAATAGCCGTAAGTCCTCGCCGCGATGGGCCCGCCCCCAATGCCAATCGACAAAGGCTCTCTCAAGGGGTTCTTGCCCAGAATTGGTATCAAAATAACCATCGCCTGACCAAGACAGGTTTGGGCTATCGAATTTCAGTTCGACCCGAGCCCGTGGCGCCAAGGGGCGCCACTGATGCCGACCTTTGAGGTCGAGATCAAAACAAGCTTCTGTCTCAACCTCTGGGATCAGCCGAATCCGGCCCTTCAAGCGGGAGGGAATGGGCACGCAAACCTCAAAGATATCCGCCACCAATTCACCACCCCTATAATGCAAGGAACTTGGGCCGACAGAGAAATGGTGGGCACGCCGATCTAATTGATCTGCCCGCCGTTCGGTCATGGCCCATCGGCCGCCTGCACCATCCAAGCGGTACAGGGCCAGATTGATCGCGCAATGGTCAAAAGGGTTTTCCCACTTAGACCAAGCATAATAGGGGGAAAACACACTTCCGATGAAAGCAATAAGGGTAATGCCATACTTGCCATCATCACTGACCGCATCCAGATACCACCAAATATAGCCGCCATCCCCGCCCACCGGCGCGGTGAAATTGGGGCCCTTTAGGCTTTGATTGGGAGAAAGCTGCACCATTGAGACGTCAGTTCCATGTAAAACCGTTAAAAAGTCAATTGACCTAGACGCTAACCTGTGTCCAAATCCTATGACAGATTGAGGTTGGAGAGCGAGATATGTCGCATACAGCACGGATTGAGCGGGCATTGGAAGCCGCCGTGGCCATGGCGCAGGCGGATGATGCAGCGCCCGGATTGGCTGCTGCTCTGCGCTATGCGGTGTTTCCGGGCGGCGCGCGTGTCCGGCCGCAGCTTTGCTTAGCCGTCTCTGCTGCCTGTGGTGGGGCCAATCCTGAACTGGCCGATGCGGCGGCTGCTTCGATTGAACTCTTGCATTGCGCCTCCTTGGTTCATGACGATTTACCCTGTTTCGACGATGCCGATTTGCGGCGGGGTAAGCCAACGGTGCACGCAAAGTTTGGCGTACCCTTGGCCCTTTTGACGGGCGACGCCCTGATCGTCATGGCGTTTGATGTCTTGGCACGCGCCGGCGCGCAGGACCCCGCAAGGCTACCTGGCTTGATTTCTTGCATCGCGCGCGGGGTTGGTGCGCCCTATGGAATTGTGGCCGGACAAGCTTGGGAGTGTGAGGCTTCTGCACCCGTTGACGCCTATCATCAGGCCAAAACCGGTGCGCTCTTTGTCGCCGCAACGACCGCGGGCGCTCTGGCTGCGGGTGCGGATCCAACGCCGTGGCGGGCTCTGGGCGAAGGTTTGGGTGCGGCCTATCAAGTTGCAGATGATCTCTTGGATGCTTTGGGAGATTGTGAAGAGTCTGGCAAAACCAGTGGCCGCGACCACGCTCTTCAACGGCCAAGTGCGGTGACCGCGCTGGGTGTGCAGGGCGCAGTGGCTTTGCTGGAATCGCACTTGGACCGGGCGGCCCAGTCCATTCCAGAGTGTGCCGGGGCGAAGGCCTTGCGCGAAACGGTGCGGGTTCAGGCGACTCGATTGGTGCCAAAACAACTTGCCCGCAGTGCTGCCTAGATTTCCATGATACCGCGTTCCTGGCTTGATGCTTGGACGGCTTGGCGCAATCGCTTGGTTTCTAGTCCAAGCTTCCAGCGTTGGGCTGCCGGCTTTTTTCTGACCCGACCGATTGCCCACAGAAGCGCGGATCGACTGTTTGGTCTCGTGGCAGGTTTTGTTTATTCTCAGGTTTTATTGGCGTGTGTGCAATTGCGCTTGCCGGAACTCTTGTCGGATGGGCCGAAAACCACGCAAGCTCTGGCTGAGGCGATGGATTTGCCGCTTGTGTCTGCCGCGCGGCTTCTGACTGCAGCCCAATCGCTTGATCTGGTGGAATTAGCTGGGGCGGATCGGTATGCCTTGGGTATGCAAGGCGCAGCCCTTCTGGGCAATGCAGGGCTGGGCGACATGATCCGCCACCATGCCTTGTTTTACGCCGACCTTGCCGATCCCGTAGCGCTCTTAAAGCAGGGCGGTGGTCAGGGGCAGCTGGCATCCTTCTGGCCTTATGCCGCTTATGATCGACCCGACCAAACACAAGCGGACGCCATTTCCCCCTATTCGGCCCTGATGGGGGCCACCCAACCGATGATTGCCAGCGATATTCTCGATGCTTATCCACTTGCTGGACATCAAGTCTTGATGGATGTCGGCGGAGGGGAGGGGGCTTTTGCGAGCGCTGCGGCGCACCATGCGCCCCAGCTGAAAGTGCGCGTGTTTGACTTGCCCGCCGTGGCCGACCGGGCGCGTGCTGCATTTGAAGTCAGTCAGCTCGCCCATCGGGCTCAAGCGCTTGGCGGCAACTTCCTTGATGGCGTCTTGCCCAAGGGGGCCGACATCATTTCTTTCGTGCGGATCCTGCATGACCATGATGATGCAACCGTCATGAAACTCTTGCGAGCGGCCCATGCCGCCTTGCCTGACAACGGCGTCTTGATGATTGCCGAGCCCATGTCAGGTTTCCCCGCGCGAGACCCTATGGCCGAGGCCTATTTCGGCTTTTATTTGATGGCGATGGGGCGCGGCAAAGCCCGTACTCCCGCCGAGATTAGCGCTATGGCACGCGCGGCCGGCTTTAGCCGCATCGTGAACAAACCAACCAGAACCCCTATGCTGGTCCGTGTTTTAATTGCCTATCCCTAAGTCAATCCGGCCAAAAGCCCCGATTAATCGGCCATTTTGCCAAAAAACATTCCCTCAGTGATCGTCACGATTCTGCGTCAGTTTCAATTGACATATCTAATCGTCCAATTAGAGTGACACCTTGGAAGAGTGGGTGTGGCTACTGCATTCACGAAGGAAGTATGGGCATGGAAACTTTGGCCGTTGTTTTGGAGGCACCCGAGAAACTCTCGCTGAAAACGCTTGAGCTTAAGGATGCTGGCCGCGACGACGTCATTGTGGATGTTGAATTTAGCGGCATTAGCACGGGTACCGAACGTCTGTTGTGGAGTGGGCGGATGCCGCCATTCCCGGGCATGGGGTATCCGCTCGTTCCTGGCTATGAATCCGTTGGCCGCGTGGTGGACGCTGGTGACGATGCGAAAGACCGCATTGGTCAGACGGTCTTCATTCCCGGCTCGACGGGCTTTATCGGCGCCCGCGGTTTGTTTGGCGGTGCGGCTCAGCGTCTGGTCGCACCCAGCGCGCGGGTCATTCCGATCGAAGAGAGTTTGGCCAGTCGCGGTGTGCTGATCGCCCTGGCGGCAACAGCTCGCCATGCGATTGCCGACGGTGTGCTTCCCCCCGAATTGATCATTGGCCACGGCGTCTTGGGTCGTCTTCTTGCCCGTATCGTGGTGGCAGAAGGATATCCTGCCCCTGTGGTTTGGGAAACCAATCCCCACCGACATGCTGGGGCCATCGGTTATGGCGTTTGTGATCCGTCTGATGATGATCGTCGTGATTATCGCGTCATCCTAGACGCCAGCGGTGCAGGCAATCTGATTGATAGCTGGATCGGGCGTTTGGCCCGTGGGGGCGAGATTGTTTTGGCCGGCTTCTACGACCAGCCCATCAGCTTTGCCTTCCCCCCCGCCTTTATGCGCGAAGCACGTATTCGCATCGCCGCTGAATGGACCCCGGCCGATCTGGCCGCAACGTTAGAGCTCGTCGCTGATGGCCGTCTTTCTCTGGACGATCTCATCACCCACGAAGTCGAAGCCCAAGGTGCCGCCGGTGCCTACAGGACAGCATTTACCGATGCTGCCTGCTTAAAAATGATCTTGGACTGGAGAGGCTGCGCATGACCGTAACGCTATTGGATAGACGTGCACTGGTAGAAGAAGCTTCGCAGGAGCCTGATCCCGTTCACACGGGTGAAGTCACCAAAGAAACGCAAGTCATTGCCATTTATGGCAAGGGCGGCAGTGGCAAAAGCTTTGCCCTCTCCAACCTCAGCTATATGATGGCGCAACAGGGCAAGCGCGTCCTTTTGATCGGTTGCGATCCAAAATCTGACACCACTTCACTTCTGTTTGGTGGCAAATCCTGCCCAACCATTATTGAGACCTCTGCCAAGAAAAAGCTCGCTGGTGAAGAAGTTCGCATCGAGGATGTTTGCTTTGTTCGCGATGGCGTCTTCGCCATGGAATTGGGCGGGCCTGAGGTTGGCCGCGGCTGTGGCGGTCGCGGCATTATTCATGGGTTTGAGCTTCTAGAGAAACTCGGCTTCCATGATTGGGGCTTTGATTATGTTCTCCTCGACTTCTTGGGAGATGTGGTCTGCGGTGGATTTGGTCTGCCGATTGCGCGCGATATGTGCCAGAAGGTGATTGTCGTCGGCTCCAACGATCTCCAATCTCTCTATGTGGCCAACAACGTCTGTTCGGCGGTGGAGTATTTCCGCAAATTAGGCGGCAATGTCGGTGTGGCCGGCATGCTGATCAATAAGGATGACGGTACCGGCGAAGCCCAAGCCTTCGCAAAGGCCGTTGGGATTCCTGTCTTGTCAGCCATTCCGGCGGATGAAGACATTCGTCGGAAGTCGGCCAATTATCAAATTATTGGTACACCAGGCGACACCTGGGGCCCATTGTTTGAAGAGCTCGCCTCCAATGTGGCTTCGGCCCCACCCGTTCGTCCAACACCCCTTAGCCAAGATGGCCTCTTAGGCCTGTTTGCACCTGACCAGACTGGCGGCGACTTCGTCCTGCGCCCGGCTACCCAAGCCGACATGCGCGGCGGCGTGTTCGCTGAAAAGCCAACGCTGGAGGTGGTCTATGACACGGTGTAACCAGCGATGACCGACTATCAAGCTCCCTTCCGACCGTTGCTGGATGATGGACCTGCTTCCCCAGAGCAAGCAGGGCAAGGATGCCATGCGGGTGCAGAAACCATGGCTGCGGCTGCGAAGGCTGCAGGAAAGTCTGAGATCCTCGATCTGTACGCTGTCGATTATCCAAAAGGTCCGCACGACCAGCCCCAAAGCATGTGCCCCGCATTTGGCTCTCTGCGTGTGGGTTTGCGGATGCGGCGCACGGCAACAGTTTTGTCTGGCTCGGCATGTTGCGTCTATGGTCTGACTTTTACGTCCCATTTCTATGGAGCGCGCCGTAGCGTCGGTTATGTACCCTTCAGCTCTGAGACCTTGGTCACCGGCAAGCTATTTGAAGACATCCGCGATGCGGTGTTCGAGCTAGCGGACCCCACACATTACGACACGATTGTCGTGACAAACTTGTGCGTGCCGACTGCGTCGGGCGTGCCGCTTCAGCTTTTGCCTAAAGAGATTAACGGCGTTCGCATCATCGGCATTGATGTGCCAGGATTTGGCATCCCAACCCATGCCGAGGCAAAGGACGTTTTGGCTGGTGCCATGTTGCGATATGCTCGGACAGAGGCGGAAGCTGGCCCTGTTCAAGCCCCGCAGAACCTGTCCAAGGATCGGCCTACCATCACGCTTTTGGGCGAGATGTTCCCAGCCGATCCTGTCGGCATCGGCATGATGCTTGAGCCTTTGGGCTTGGCCGCTGGCCCCGTCGTGCCAACGCGGGAGTGGCGGGAGCTTTATGCGGCACTCGATTGCGCAGCCGTTGCCGCTATCCACCCCTTCTATACCGCGAGCATCCGCGAGTTTCAGACAGCTGGTCGTAAAGTCGTCGGTTCCGCGCCAGTGGGTCGGGACGGTACGGCCGCATGGCTCGATGCGATTGGTGACGCGTGCGGTATCGCCCAAGCAAAAGTCGACTTTGCTAAGAACCGCTTCTTGCCCGCCATCAAGGCTGCCCTGTTAACCGCACCTATCAAAGGCCGCCTAACTGTATCGGGCTATGAAGGTTCAGAGCTCTTGGTCGCGCGCTTATTGATCGAAAGCGGGGCTGAAGTGGCCTATGTCGGCACAGCTTGTCCGCGCACACCTTGGTCGGAGCCCGATCGGGAATGGCTCGAAAGCAAAGGTGTTCTGGTTCAATATCGGGCATCTTTAGAGCAAGACATTGCCGCCGTTGACGCTATCAGGCCAGACCTTGCCATCGGGACCACACCTGTGGTGCAGCATGCCAAGCAATTGTCCATTCCAGCGCTTTACTTCACCAATCTGATTTCAGCACGCCCCTTGATGGGGCCTGCCGGTGCGGGATCGCTGGCAACCGTCATCAATGCCGCACTAGCCAATCGCGCGCGGTTTGAGAAAATGACCGCCTTCTTTGAAGGTGTTGGCGCGCATGACACAGCGGGGGTCTGGGAAGACACCCCAGTCGAACGACCAGAATTCAAAGCCAAATATGCCAAAGCCCTAGCCGCTTCACGCGCAGCAGAGGAGGCCGTGGGAACATGACCTTAGTGCTCGATCACGACCGCGCTGGTGGCTATTGGGGGGCTGTTTATGCCTTCACCGCTATCAAGGGCTTACAAGTCATTATTGATGGACCGGTCGGGTGTGAAAACCTGCCTGTGACGTCGGTCCTGCATTACACCGACGCCCTTCCGCCCCATGAACTGCCTATCGTTGTGACCGGGCTTGGCGAAGAGGAATTGGGCCAGACCGGTACTGAGGCCGCGATGAAGCGGGCTTGGAAAGCACTCGACCCGCATTTGCCGGCCGTTGTGGTCACGGGCTCGATCGCCGAAATGATTGGCGGCGGGGTGACGCCAGAAGGCACCAATATCCAACGCTTCCTGCCGCGCACGATCGATGAAGATCAATGGCAAAGTGCAGACCGGGCACTGACCTGGCTCTGGACAAATTTTGGCACCAAGAAAGTACCAAAGCTAAAGCCGCGCAAAGAAGGGGCAAAGCCGAAGGTCAATATCATTGGCCCCGCATATGGCATGTTCAATCTGCCATCTGACTTGGCCGAAATCCGCCGCCTGATCGAAGGTATTGGTGCTGAAGTCGGCATGGTCTTCCCGCTCGGTTCGCACTTGGCAGACGTGAAGCGATTGGCTGAGGCCGAAGTCAATGTTTGCATGTATCGCGAATTTGGCCGCAATCTTTGCGAAGTCCTGGAGCGGCCTTATCTGCAGGCCCCAATTGGCCTCGAATCCACCACGCTATTCCTGCGCAAATTGGGTGAACTGACCGGCCTAGATCCAGAGCCTTTCATTGCGAAGGAAAAGCATACCACCATCAAGCCGATCTGGGACTTGTGGCGCTCGGTCACGCAAGATTTCTTTGGCACTGCCAGCTTCGCCATCGTGGCCAATGAGACCTATGCACGCGGGGTCCGTAACTTCCTTGAAACGGATATGGGCCTGCCCTGCACTTTCTCTTTCGGCCGTCGGGCAGGTGTGAAACCCGATAATCAAGCGGTTTTAGAGGCCCTCAAGACCAGTCCGCCACTGATCCTTTTCGGCAGTGTGAATGAGCGGATGTATATGGCAGAGCTTGGCTCGCGCGCCTGCTTCATTCCGGCCAGTTTCCCCGGGGCGATCATCCGGCGGCATATTGGGACGCCCTTCATGGGCTATTCTGGCGCAACTTATCTGATCCAAGAAGTCTGCAACGCCTTATTTGACGCCCTATTCCATATTCTGCCGCTGGCTGGTCAAATGGATAAGGTTGAGGCCACACCGGCGCGTCGGCATGTCGAATTGGCTTGGGATGATGACGCCAAAGCGGCGCTTGATGCCATTGTCGACAAACAGCCCGTTCTGGTTCGCATTTCTGCCGCAAAGCGCCTGCGCGATAGTGCCGAACGGGCTGCGCGCCTAGCTGGCGAAACCACCGTAATTCTGGAGCGCGTGAAGCGCACCCAGCAAGAAATGGCGTGAGGGAGCGATCATGATGTCCTTCTTCCCCACGATCCACCCCATCTCCTCCCGGGCTTCTGCCCGCGGATCGACCCCTTTGGCGCAGATGATATGCGCCTTCCAAGCCGCCGCGACGGGCTCCGCCGCGACCGGTCCAGCTGTGGGGATTACCACAGCAATAGCCGTCCCAATCAAAATGGAGGGTAATTAATGGCTAGAGACCCAAGTACAGACACATTGACCGGTCTGACAGCACAAGAGGCGAAGGAATTCCATCGTCTGTTTATGCTGGGCTTCATCGGTTTCACTGTGATCGCGATCGTCGCACACTTCCTGGTTTGGTCGTGGCGTCCATGGTTCCCTGGGGTAGGCGGTTACGCCGAACTTCAAGGCGCGGTGGAGCATGCAGCCCAACTGGCACAGACCTTTTTCGGTTAAGGGAGATAACTCATGTATCGGATTTGGCTTCTGTTTGATCCCCGCCGTGTCCTGGTGGCCCTCACGGTCTTCCTGTTCACGCTGGCGATCTTCATCCACTTCATCTTGCTCAGCACTGACCGGTTCAACTGGATCGAAGGCCCAAAAGCCCCAGCTCCAGCCGCAGCTCTGCAACATGATGGCTCAGCAAATACCTGAGCATAACCAACAGCGCGTGTCTGAAAATCCTTTCGGACACGTCCGTGGTGGCAGACGTGCAAGGCCCCCCTGCTTTGTTCGTCTGCCCCGCATTTCATTCATCTCACGAATTCTTTGAAGCAGGCGCTTCTCAGAGCCAAGGAGGACGCGGATCATGGCCTTGCTGAGTTTTGAACGCAAATACCGTGTTCGGGGTGGGACGCTGATTGGCGGCGACCTCTTCGACTTTTGGGTGGGGCCCTTTTACGTGGGCTTCTTTGGAGTAACCGCAATCTTTTTCGCTGTGCTGGGCACAGCATTGATTGCCTATGGCGCGTCCTTGGGGCCGACATGGAACCCGTGGCTGATTGATATCCAGCCGCCGGCAGAATCGTATGGCCTAAGCTTGGCCCCCTTGAAAGAAGGTGGGATTTGGCAAGTCGTGACCATGTGCGCCATTGGCGCATTCTCATCCTGGGCGCTGCGTGAGGTCGAGATTTCGCGCAAGCTTGGCATTGGCTTGCACGTGCCCTTTGCCTTTGGGATGGCAATCTTTGCTTATGTGACCTTGGTCGTCATTCGCCCCGTCTTGATGGGTGCATGGTACCATGGCTTCCCTTATGGGATTTTCACGCATTTGGATTGGGTGTCCAACACCGGCTACAAATACATCAACTTCCACTATAATCCGGCGCACATGGTGGCTGTCAGCTTCTTCTTTGTGAACACCTTCGCATTGGCGTTGCACGGCTCTCTCATCCTGTCTGCGACCAATCCCGGCAAGGGCGAGGTGGTTAAAACCCCGGAACATGAAGACACATTCTTCCGCGACATCCTTGGCTATTCCATCGGTACGCTCGGGATCCACCGCTTAGGCCTTTTCTTGGCACTATCGGCTGGCTTCTGGAGTGCGGTGTGTATCGTCATCAGCGGTCCAGTCTGGTCGCTCGGTTGGCCCGAGTGGTGGGACATGTGGCTTAAACTCCCAATCTGGGGCTAATAGGCAGGAGCACGCACAATGGCTGGCTATCAAAACATCTTTACTCAAGTCCAAGTACGCGGCCCTGTCGAACTCGGGGTCCCGCTACCGAAAGGCAGCTTGGAACGCGATGGGGAAGGCTTTATTGGCATTTCTCGTCTCTTGGGCATCATTGGTAATGCGCAAATTGGGCCAATCTATCTGGGTTGGACAGGCATTGCTTCACTCTTCTTTGGCTTCCTCGCCTTTGAAATCATTGGTCTCAATATGTTTGCTTCGGTGAACTGGGATCCGATTGAGTTCATCCGGCGTCTGCCTTGGTTGACTCTTAATCCACCCCCACCTGAGCAAGGCTTCAACCTGTTTCCGCCACTAGACCAGGGCGGCTGGTGGGTCATGGCCGGGTTCTTCTTGACCACCTCCCTGATCCTCTGGTGGGTCCGTACCTACAACCGGGCGAAGGCACTGGGCTTGGGCACACATGTTGCTTGGGCTTTTGCCTCAGCCATCTGGCTCTTCCTCGTTCTGGGCTTCATCCGTCCAGCTTTGATGGGTAGCTGGAGTGAAGCGGTGCCATTTGGGATCTTCACCCATTTGGATTGGACTGGTGCCTTCTCCATCACGTATGGCAATTTGTTCTATAATCCGTTCCATTGCCTCTCGATCGTCTTCCTCTATGGGTCGGCTCTCTTGTTCGCGATGCATGGTGCAACCATTCTTGCGGTCAGCCGCTATGGCGGTGAGCGTGAGATCGAACAGATCACGGATCGGGGCACGGCCTCTGAGCGGGCCGCTTTGTTCTGGCGTTGGACCATGGGCTTCAATGCTTCGATGGAATCAATCCACCGTTGGGCTTGGTGGTTTGCTGTTCTGACAACACTTACCGGCGGCATTGGCATTTTGTTGACCGGAACTGTCGTCAGCGACTGGTATGGCTGGGCTGAAGTCCATAACTACGCCCCACCACGTTAAGCAAACGCGTATCCTTGGGGCCAATGCAAGCGCATTGGCCCCAATACCCTTATTTTTAGGAATATCCGACGACAAAGCCACAGCCTCGCAAAGCAGGCTCAGCTGATTGCCCTCGCACCATCCAAATTGCCCCTCTCGCCTTAGAAGGAAGCAGGCCATGCGCGAAACCCCGCTCTTGGATAGAATCCACACCCCGGCAGATATGCGGTTCTTGGAACGCGAGGAACTAACCCAATTGGCTGGAGAAGTTCGCGATACGATGATTGATGCAGTCTCGGTCACCGGCGGTCACCTGGGTGCGGGTTTGGGCGTAGTTGAGCTGACTGTTGCGCTTCATCATGTCTTTGATACCCCAAATGATATTCTGATCTGGGACGTTGGCCACCAAGCCTATCCCCACAAGATTCTGACAGGTCGTCGCGACCGCATCCGAACGCTGCGCCAAGCCAATGGCCTTTCGGGTTTCACCAAGCGCAGTGAAAGCGCCTACGACCCCTTTGGTGCAGCCCATGCTGCAACCTCAATTTCTGCAGCGCTCGGCTTCTGTGTTGCGCGCGATCTCAAAGGTGAAGCTAACCATGTCATCGCCGTAATTGGCGATGGATCCATGACTGCCGGCATGGCCTATGAGGCGATGAATATCGCAGCATCCTCCACCAAGCGACTTATCGTGATCTTGAACGATAACGACATGTCGATTGCGCCACCGGTTGGCGCGATGAGCAATTATTTTGCGCGCCTTTTGTCAGGGCGCTCATTTCTATCGCTGCGTAAGGCCGCCAAGAAAATGATCGAAGTGTGGCCTTTGCCTTTAGCAGATGCCGCACGTAAGGCCGATGAATATGCCCGTGGGATGGTTCAAGGCGGCACGTTCTTCGAAGAGCTAGGTTTTCATTACATCGGTGTCGTGGACGGTCATGATCTAGATACGCTTGTCCCAATCTTGCGCAATGCCAGCGAGATTGACCATAAGCCTGTGCTTGTTCATGTTCGCACCCAGAAGGGCAAGGGTTATGCTCCGGCTGAAAGCGCAGCCGACAAATATCATGGCGTTTCAAAATTCAACGTCATCACTGGCGAGCAGCAGAAAGCCCCAGTGGGTCCGCCCTCTTATACCAAAGTCTTCGGCGACTCCTTGGTCCATGAAGCGCGCAAGGATTCCCGCGTCGTGGCCATCACGGCCGCTATGCCAACAGGCACGGGGCTGGATGTGTTTGAGGCCGCTTTCCCAGATCGGATGTTTGATGTTGGGATTGCTGAACAGCATGCGGTGACTTTTGCGGCCGGACTTGCTGCCGATGGCATGAAGCCATTTGCAGCAATCTATTCCACCTTCCTGCAGCGCGGTTATGATCAAGTCGTGCATGATGTGGCTATCCAGAAACTACCCGTACGTTTTGCTATTGATCGCGCCGGTCTCGTCGGTGCGGACGGAGCCACCCACGCAGGTTCGTTTGACATTGGTTTCCTAGGTGCGTTGCCGGGCTTTGTGATGATGGGGGCCGCCGATGAGGTGGAGCTGGCGCGGATGGTTGCAACTTGTGCAGCCTATGATGATGGTCCCAGCGGCGTGCGCTATCCCCGTGGCGAAGCTTTGGGCCTTGCAATCCCGGCGGACCCCGCACCGCTTGAAATCGGCAAGGGCCGAATTGTCCGGGAGGGTACAAAGATTGCACTTTTATCCTTTGGGGCTCGATTGAGTGACACCTTGCGCGCCGCAGATCGTCTCAATGCCATGGGTTTATCGACGACGGTGGCAGATGCCCGCTTTGCCAAGCCAATTGACGAGGATCTGGTTCGCCGCCTAGCGCGTGAGCACGAGGTCTTGATTACCATTGAAGAGGGCGCGGTGGGTGGCTTTGGTGCGTTTGTTCTTCACTTCCTCGCCAAAGAAGGGGCGTTGGACAAAGGCTTGCGCATTCGAACTTTAACCTTGCCCGATCGCTTCCAGGATCAAGCAAGCCCAGCGGCGATGATCGCCGAAGCCGGTCTCGATAGTCAGGGGATTCAGGCGGCGGCCTTAGGGGCGCTTGGGCTCGACGAGGCGGCGTTGCATGCTGCTTCGGGCTTAGTCCGTGCTTAAAGTTCAGATGACGTGCCGAGACCACTGGCAAATCGCTTGATTTTGATCCCCTATTTGGCCAAAGGCCTCGACGATCTGCCCAGCTTTCTATAGAGGCTTTAGCGAAAGCATGGGGAATTTGCGTGCCGGACATTTTCCTATCCTATAATCGAGAGGACCAAGCCAAAGCGCGGCTGTTTGCTGATGCTTTTGCGGCTGAAGGCTTCAAAGTTTGGTGGGATACAACGCTCCGTGCCGGTGAGGCCTATGACGAAGTAACGGAGCGGGCGCTTCGCGACGCGGGTGCTGTCGTTGTCTTGTGGTCCAAAAAATCTGTAGTTTCGCGGTGGGTTCGCGCTGAGGCCACGGTCGCGCATCGCCAGAAGACCTTGGTCCCCGCCATGATTGAGGCCTGCGAACGCCCAATCATGTTTGAACTCACCCAAACGGCCGAACTCAGCCATTGGTCAGGTGACCGAGCAGATCCTGCTTGGCGGTCATTCTTGGCCGATGTACGCCAACATTTGGCTGCCCGATCCAGCGGCGACGAGGCAAAGGGGTCTGACGCCCCTCTTCGCGAGGAGCCGAGCATTCAAGAGGTCTATTCGGCTGCAAAGTCGAAGCAAAGCCTCAATCGGCGCACCCTAATTGGCGGTGGCGCGGCGGGCTTAAGTCTTGTCGGCACTGGGTTGATATGGTGGCTAAACCGCCAAGAACAAAGTGGCGGCCTCCCTGGGTCGACGGCACCAGAAGACAATCGTGTCGCGGTGCTGCCCTTCAAGAATCTCAGTGGCGACCCGAAACAGGATTATTTTGCCGATGGACTTTCGGCAGAGGTTCGCGCCGAGCTGGCGCGCAATGCTGCGTTGCAAGTGGCGGCGCAAACATCTTCGTCCGCCTTCAAGGATCGAACGCAGTCCGCAAAAGAAATGGCAGACAAGTTAGGCGTGGCCTATCTGCTTGATGGCAATGCGCGCAAGGCCGATTCCACGGTGCGCGTGAATGCTGAATTGATTGATGGTCGAACTGGTTTCAGCTTGTGGGCGGAAACCTTTGAGCGCCCACTTGATAATGTGTTCGCCGTGCAGAGCGAGATTGCTGCCTCGGTTACCACCGCGCTGGTCGACCGCGTTGCGCGTCAGACCTCTGAAGGCAAGCCGACCAAAGGAACTGGACGGGTCAGTTCTGGCGGCACACAAAATGTTGCCGCCTTCGAGCACAAACTCAAAGGTCGTGCCCTGTTTGAGTCCGCTTTAGGCGGGCAGACAGACCTCGATGCCTTGGCTGAATTTGAGGCTGCCCTCGCCCTTGATCCAAATTATGCCGCCGCTCATGCATGGCGTTCGCGCACGCTTTCGGTATTGTATGGGCAGTCCATGGCATCAACCAAGGCAGAAAAGATGCGCCTCGATGCGATTGAGGCCGCGCGTCGCGCTGTCGCCATCGCCCCCGATTTTGCCGACGGATACTCGGCCTTGGGTTTTAGCCTCTTCAATGTTGGGTTGGACGTTAAAGCTGCAAAGACTGTTTTCGAACAGTCGGTTCAATATGGGCGGGGCGATGGCGATGTCTTGACTGGTTTTGCGGTTTTCTGTGCCCGCACTGGTCGTTTCGATGAGGCGGTTGCCACGATTGCACGCGCGACAACTTTGGACCCCTTAAACCCCACTGTGTTTCGCTCGGCGGGCACAATTGAGCTATTGGCTCGCCGCTACGCGGCAGCGCTTCCGTTCTTTGATCGGGCCTTGAGTATCAACCCAAAAATGAGCGTTGCACCCAGCCTTCGTGGAACAGCTCTCATGCTTCTGGGACGCCAAGGGGAAGCGCGACAGGCTTTTGAAGCCGAGCCAAATCGCGTCTTCGCCCTCCCGGGTCTCGCAATTCTGGATCATCAGGCCGATCAGAAGGCTTCTGCCCAAGCCAATTTTGAAAAACTTGTTCGCGAGGCCGGCGACTCGGGCCTGTACCAGCAGGCACAGGTGCTTGCTATGTGGGGCGAGTTAGATCGTGCCGTGGCCCAATTGCAACGGGCGTACGAGGTCAAGGATGCAGGTCTTGCCAATCTGTATACTGATCCCCTCCTGGAGAAGTTGAAGGGTAATTCAGAGTACCAACGCCTCTTGAAAATTATCGGCTTTGTTTAGGGGCTTATGGGAAGGACCTTTGGTTCTCAGGAAGCCGCTTGGCCGTCCTGATCCACTCAATATGCATGGCGACACGCGTATAGACACCGGGGAACCCTCGAAAGCCGCATCCCTTTCCCCAACTCACAATGCCAACTTGGATCGGCGTCCCTTGCGCATTGACAATGGTCATTGGTCCTCCGCTATCGGCTTGGCAGGCATCTTGGCTCTCCTCACCGGTGCGATCGTTCAACATTTGACTGTCTGGTTCACGCGCACATAAAACCGTTGAATTGATCCGATCGGGCGAGGCAAGCTTCTCAGCACATGGTGCGGTTGGCATGCGCTGCAATTGGACCTTCTGCAAGATTGGGGAGAAGCTATCTTTGTCTCGATAGGATGTCAGTCCCCATCCTGTGACAGTAAAGAGGTGATTTGGCGTCAAAGATGGGCCCGAGGGTAAATCGCCGTGCAGCGTGATGGGCTGAACGCCATAGCGCGACAAGTCCCACTTCAGGAGCCGCTCATCGACAAAATGTAGTAGGGCGATATCGTTGAGCTTTTGGTTCGAATTGTAGCCTGAGTGACGCACGGCCCGGTCAATTCGAAAGTTTACCCCTTCATCCTTGCTGATATCGCGGACACCAAGTCGTACGCGATAGTCGCTCAGATCGAAATTCGCATCTTCAAAACAATGCGCCGCAGTCAAAACCCAGTTGTTACCAATATAGGAGCCCCCGCAGAGGACATGGTCCTTCCAGTTCTGAAAGGGATTCCTGCCCGCTTTGAGATCATAGGTTCGAAAGATCTGCACTTGCCATGGTGCTTCTCCCGGCCCGACGCTTTGCCCCCCAATAATTGTCTCCTCGCACGACTGAAGTGCGCTTTGTCCCGCCCTACACGGTGGAAGGGTTTGGCTTATGCCATCGGGTGGCGGTTCAGCATCCAGCTCTGCACCACCCAAAATCCCTGAACCCGGTTCTGGTTCAGCTGTCGCTTGGGCTTCGGCAGAAATGGGAGAAATGGCGATAACCACGCTGATCAGTGCGGCCGCTAGCAACTGCACGGTCGAAAAGAAGCGTTCGGGATTGGCGGCATTCTGGGTCATGCGAAGGGCTCCACAGGCATTTTTTCGAAATCAGATTAGCCAAGCGATTAGCCATATTTGCCCATTCTGGCGCGGCTGCAACAAAAATCGGACCCATAGGTAAACTAAAGGGAGCAGAGTGGCAGGATGCAAGCCTTAAAAGAGCTAGACTTGCCATTTTCATCATTGCCAAATCTGCGGGTCAGCATAAGCTCAAGCTCCAATTGTTTGGGAGGGTCAGAAATGTTGAAATTGAAACTCATTGCGCTTGCCGCTGTTGCTGGCATTGCTGTGGCTGGTTGCAGCCAACCAAAGGCTACCGAGCCTGCCGCTGATGCAGCGGCCACGAATGAAGTTGCACCTGCGGCTGATGCTGCAGCAGATGCTGCCATGAACGCGACAGATGCCGCCGCCGCGATGCCTACAGAAGGCCTGAATGCTGTCGATGGTGAGACCAATACAGTGGAGGAAACTGTCCCACCGGAAGAAGATCGCGCAAACCCTGACCGTCGCGAACCGGCCAATCCAGACCGCCGTTAGACTTCGGCCTTAAGCCGAAAGAAGGGTGCATAATTGGAAGGCGGGTACGCAGCAGCAATGCAGGTGCCCGCCTTTTATATGTCTGGCTGAATTTGCCTCAGCGCAGTGATGTCACGTGTTGGGGTGCGGCCATGGCCCGCCGGATCCACCCTAAATGAGCCGAGACGCGGGTATAGACACCGGGAACGCCGGGTGTGGCGCAACCTTTGCCCCAGCTTACAATACCCACCTGAACCGCGATCATGCGCCGGCTGTCGAAGTGATAAACCTTCGTGTTTAAGGGGCCGCCGCTATCACCTTGGCACGCATCTCGACCTGGTCCAATGGCGCAAATCACGCTGGCATTGACACGTTCGGGCGCCTTCAAAGCTTGCGCGCAGAACTCGTTCGGCATTCGGTTGAGTTGGAAGCCCAAAAGATACTTCGAATTGCGACCATCTGGGCCTACAGATGTCACACCCCATCCCATCGTGATGAGCTCTTCTTCCGGCTTCAAGCGAGGACCCTCCGGCAGGCTGCCATGCAGCGCGATAGGTTCAATACCAAGCTCGCGAAGTGGTCTTCTGTTCGGGCGCTCGTCAACATAGCGAACCAACGCAATATCATTGAGCTTTGTCTTTGGATCATAGTCCTGGTGGACGATCGCACGATCAATTCGAAACGCGACACCTTCGGGTGCCGATAGGTCTCCAACACCGAGGCGCACGGTAAGGCCATAGCGCCGCATCTCGTCACGCTTTATGCAATGAGCAGCGGTAAGGATCCAGTTTGGCGCAATCAAAGACCCGCCACATAGGTGATTAAGCTCCCATAGGGGATACTTGCGAAGCGTCGCGGCGCTGTATTCTGAAGCTGGGATATTGGTTGAAAGCTGTGCTTGCCACGGCGCTTTATCTTTATCGAGAAAGAAGCCGCCGATGCCTTTATGGGCGCAATATTTTGGTCTCCCGTCGAGGAAATAGATGCACCCTCCCAAAACATCCAAGCGTTCAAAAGGGGCTACTTCTAGATCCTGATCTGCCCCGCCTTGAATCGTTTCGGGTAAAGCGAAGGGCGCATCTGGCTCCGCTGACTGTGCAGCCGCATAGGACCCTATGGCGGACACCGCCAAGCACGCTAAGCGCAACAATCCTATCCAGAGGGGGGAGCTTGTATGCGACATAAAAGTTATCCACCGTGGATCAATTAGCCATAGTGTATCGATCAAGCCGCGCAAAAATCAAGGTGTGAAAGGGCAAATTCGGCCTCATTAAACCCTCGACGAGAGCATAAGGCTCCTGTAACGCTGGCATAGGGATTGTTATTCTAGGTTGGAAGACGACGTGGCGCAGATGGATGTTTTGGAGGTGCGACATTGTCGCCTCGAGAGCCTTTGGGCCGGTAAGGAGAACCGGTTGCATGAAGACCGGCTAGGCGGATTCCATGGCTAACACTGCTCGATTTCCAGCGCCTTCCGCCCCTTCAATCCGACTTTGCTTGGGGGTTACCGGTCACCGCGACGCCAATCCCGCTTTTTCAGTTAATCGAGGTGCCATTGAAGAAGCTTTAGCTGAAGTATTCGATTTGTTTGATTTGGTGGTCGCTGCCGAGCGTGCGGCAAATCCGACAAAGGCCGTTGCTGAAACCCGGATGCATTCCCTGTTGGTTGATGGCCTGGATCAGATTGCTGCACGCCAAGCCAAGGGGCGTAAGTGGGAATTGGTGGCACCATTGCCATTTGGCCGTCGATTGAACACGGCGATCAACGCTCATCCGCTCAATGCCGACGAGGCTCGTTTTCTTCTTTCGGGGAACGGGGTCTGTTCTGCGGCAACGCAAGAGCGGGCTACCGTAATTGACGACCTTGTCGATTCTGCTCGACTCTTTGAGTTGGCCGATCGGGATGCGTTGATCGAGCATCTCTATTTGGCAAAGCTCTCCGCTCCCACGGATGTAAATGCCGCGCAGGCTTATTCTTTTGCGGCTTCTGAGCGTGTTGCTTTGGCTGCTCAGGTGATGATTGAACAATCTGACATTGTTGTTGGTGTCTGGGACGGTGGCAGCACCAGCTTTGTTGGGGGTACCGGACATACCATTGCGCTCGCATTATCAATGGGCACGCCCGTATTGTGGATTGACGCGCGTAACCCGCGTAATTGGCATATTTTGCAAGTGCCAGAGCATTTGGCTGCTTTGCCGCACGTCGTAGGCGAAGCGAGCCAGCCGATGGCCGAATTGCGGGCGCTTGTGGAAACTGTTCTGCGCCCAACGCCTGGCAAGACTATGGCGCATAAAGGGGACCACGAAGAGGGTCTTAAGGCCCTCGATGCCGAAAAATGGCGACCAAAGAGCCAGTTTATATGGCATGGCTATCGCAGGGTTGAGGCCCTCTTCGGCTCAGAGCGAATGCGCGATCGGTTTCGCAATCTGACCATTCATTATGAGAGCCCAGATGCGATTTTGACCGGTAGTGGCCAATCGCAAATTGAGGCGGCCCGCAATCTTCTGCAGCAAGACCCCGGGTTTGTGACAAGGATTTCAACCGATATTCTAAAGCGCCTTGCATGGGCTGATGGCATCTCGTCGCATTTATCCGATGCATATCGCGGCGGGATGGTGTTGAACTTCCTATTTGGAGCTTTTGCCGTGGTAGGGGGAATAGCCTACCTGCCTATTGCGTCGAGTGAGCAAAAGTGGATTTTTGCTGGCTTTGAACTGGTTCTGCTTGCTGGCATTCTCGCAATCACTTGGGTTGGCCAGAAGCGACGGTGGCACAGGCGTTGGTTTGAAACACGCCGTGTTGCCGAATATCTACGCCATGCAACCATCCTCCTAACGCTGGGTGTGGCGCGCCCAAGTGGTCGCTGGCCACGGGGTACCCAAACGTCTTGGCCAGAATGGTACGTACGTCATGGCTTGCGGGATGTTGGCTTGCCGCGCGTAACCATCACGTCGGCTTATCTGCGGACGGCGCTATCTGATCTTGTTCTGCGCCATGTCGCAGCACAAAGTGCCTATCACCGACAGAAGGCAAAGCGCCTGCACAAGACACACCATCGTTTAGACCAATTGTCCGAAGCCCTCTTCACCCTCGCCGTGCTTTCGGTCTCTCTTTATCTTGGCCTAAAGCTGGCTGGATCAACGCATGTGATCGACAAGGAAGTGGCGAGCCATTTCTCAAAACTCTTCACCTTTCTCGGAGTCTTTTTGCCGACCTTTGGCGGTGCCATCGCATCCATTCGCTATTTTGGTGATTTTGAGCGCTTCTCCGCTATTTCAGAAGTTACCGCCGAAAAGCTTGATGTGATTGCCGAGCGGGGAGCGCTTCTATTGGCTGGTCCCGATGACCTCATTTCTTATGCGCATGTCGCCGAACTTGCTCATGCGACAGATGACGTGGTCGTGAATGAGATTGAGAATTGGCAGTCCGTGTTTGGCGGAAAGAATATAACGGTGCCAGTCTAGTTACTAATGGGTTTAATTTGCTGGTAGATACCTATGATAATCTAAAATTATCTGGCCCATTTTAGTGCAGAGCTTTAGTAATACTATGAATGATAAGTTTCAAACTATCAGTTTTACCTGATTTTTATTGTTTTGCTTTAAGTGTGGCCATTGTGGAGACAGGTATCTCGAATAGAAGGCACCGTCTCACGTGCGCATGTCAGAAGGAAAAGTCCGTTGAAAAAGTTTCTGCAAAAGTTTCGGAAGGGCCAATCTGGCGCAACAGCCATTGAATATGGTTTGATCGCCGCATTGATCGCAGTTGTGTTGATCACCTCCTTGGGTCGTCTCGGCAACAATATGAGCCTTCGCTTCAATAGCATCGGCACATCGATCGGCAGCCGCTAAGCCTGACGATAATCATTGGGAACTATATCCCTCAAACAAAAAAACGGGGCCATCAGGCCCCGTTTTCATATCTGCGATTTCAGAAGCAGGTCTGGCTTTAGAATTCATATTCGAGGCTAAGCGTGAACGCGCGGCCGCGTGGATCGGTTACACGTGGGTCCCACGAGCTACCGCTGCCCAAGTCAGAATCATAGCTCAAGGTGAAGGGTGGATCTTCGTTCAACAGGTTCTTGATCCCGCCGGTGATCACCATATTCTTGATCCCGCGATAGGTCACAGTGGTATTGTACCGCGTGTAGCTTTTTACCCGTTGCTGATAATTCGTCGGCACGAAAACACCTGACGCAATGCCCAGATAGTTCGCATTGTCTAGATAGCTCGGGGTAAAGGACTGCGACAAAGTCGCTGACCAGTCACCGCGGGTCAGCGTCACATAGGCATTATGACGCCAAGACAGGGTCAAGTCCTGGAAGCGAGTCCATCTGTCAACTTCATTGGCACCATAGGGTGCTGATGGCAGAAGCTTAGATTGGCGGTTGATAATGTGGGTACCGTCGAGCGCTGCGCTCCACTTCGTGCCCATGATCTCACCGCTATTTCGCAAGCTGATTTCCATACCTTCCATCAAATTGCCGCCAGCGTTCAAGATACGGCGATCGATGGTTATGATTCGGCCCGACACAGGGTCGCGGACGAATTTGTCCTCGAAGTCAGCATAGTTCTGTTGCAATTGCGTGCGGGTCAGGGTTGCAATTGTGCCCGTACGCTCAATCCGCCACCAATCGACCGAAGCCGAAGCATTCTTGGCAAAATTCAAGACAAAGCCAAAGGAAAGATTCTCAGCCTCTTCTGGGCCGAGGCCCAGATTGCCGCCAGTGATTTCACGGACTGGCCCGAGGTCCAAAATGTTTCCGCATCCGGGCAAGGTGGAAACAACCAAGGTTGGGCAGGTTTTGGGATCTACCACTGCTGAGCCCAAGGCCAAGTCGACCGCCGTCACACCATTATAGATTTGGTTGAACGATGGAACGCGGAACCCAGTGCTGTAAGAGCCGCGGAATAACAACATGTCCAATGGCTTATATTTGAATGAGTATTTTGGATTGGTTGTCCGACCAAATCCGTCATATTCGTCAACCCGTCCGGCAATGGTGAATTCAAGGTTCTCGAGGACTGGGAAAACCATTTCGGCAAACACAGCCTTCACATCCCGGCTTACGGCGCTGAGAGCATTGGCATCATCAAACGGGGCGCCCAGAATGTTGGCCCGTTCTGCAGCAACACGACGATCGCCATTGAACTCGTACTCTTCTGTACGGAAGTCGAAGCCAATAGCCGCGTAGGCTTTGCCGCCTGGAAGGTCAAAAATCGGCCCGGACATAGATCCGTCAAATTGGGTGACGGTGAACTTGCCACCAAACAGAGTGACACCGCGAGCAGAGGCTGTTTCGAGTGCCGCAAGAGCGGCGGCAGTTTGCTGTTGGCCGGGCAATAGGAATGGATTGATGACCCCAGAGTTGAACACATTCACGATGCCGTTGTTCCGCTGAACACCATTAACCGTGAGTGCGTTGCGGTAATAATACCCGCTGCCCAAAGTTGATTCCGCTTCACTGGTGGCTTGAGAAGCACCAACGCGATAGTTCCAGTCACCAAATGGCAAGGGCCCATCGGCACCCAAGAAGAAGCGGCTGGTTTTGGTATTGGTGCTGATTTCACGACGTCCGCACTCAATACAGCGCCAGCGCATTGCAATTGGCAGGTTCAGCGCGCGGCGACCAGCCAAAGCCGTATCGGTTGGGAAGGCTGCCACCAGCGCATTTGCGATCCGGTCATAGATTGCCTCATTGACACCTGGAACGCGGAAATAAGCGAAGTTCAATGAGGTTGAGTCAGGGCCGGTGATTGCCGTCGCATTGGGAATGAGCTGAATGTGCGAGAAACGGTTGTCAGCGGTAGCGTCTGAAGCGGTGAATTCACCAACAATCTGATGATTGCCGAGACGATAAACAGCACGGACCAGACCGTTTAAGGTCTCTTGCTCTTGTTGAATGCTGGCTTGCTCCCCAGAATCCCAGGAACAAGCCAAACTTGCCGTTACCGAATTGGTGGGCGAGAACCAAAGCTGTTCCGCATAATCGTCCAAATCTTTAATGGCTGAACAGCCAAGACCACCTGGTAAAGCCAATGGGTTCACACCATTGGTGTAGCGAAGCGTCGTTGACCCTGGGACCAGCGGTGCAGTTGTGGCAGTGCCCCAGAGTGTGCCGTTAGGCGTAAAGGGCGTGGCTGAGGTGGTCGCCAGCGGGAAAATAGTCCCGAATGGCGTTCCGCGTGTGTCGACGGACAGACCACGATTGATTTGGAAAGTGTCGATAAAGTCACGCTCACTAGCCAGCAATTCTTCGTTTTTCCGATAGCTGACGGTTGCCATAATATTGAAGTTTTGGGTCGAGATATCCCCATACCCGCCCAACAATGAGGCTTGATAAATGTTCCCGCCGCCCTGCTCTGTTACATCGGTGAAGACGCGCGCATTCAGGCCTTGGAAATCTGTCCGCGTGATGAAGTTGATAACGCCACCGATGGCATCGGTACCATAAATTGCCGATGCCCCATCTTTCAGAACGTCGATGCGCTGCATGGCGGCAACGGGCAATTGGTTGATATCAACTGCGCCACCATTGATCCCGTGCGCCGCGACGCGACGCCCATTGAGTAGGATCAAAGTCCCCGCCGAGCCTTGGCCGCGCAGGTTTGCAAATGAGCCACCACGAGCGCCACGATTCTCAGTTACGTCAGCGTTGGAAGCTAGGTTGTCGATACCGGCAACGTTGGCTGTCAGATAAGCGATCAATTGCTCGGGGCTGGAGATACCTTCGCGTCTCAGATCGTCTCGGCTAACGATCTGCAAAGGCAGGGCACTCGTTTCGACTTGCCGACGGATGCTAGATCCGGTCACGATAATCGTTTCGACCGGCTTGGCCTCGGCCTCTGGTGTGGTGGCAGCTGTTTGTGCCAACGCGGGGCCGGCTAAGCAGGTCAACAAACCGACCTGTGCCCAGTTGCGAAGTTTCATGGCTCATTCTCCCAAAGCTCAATGCGAAAACATCAAAAGGTATGGGAATCTCGGTCATGACGCAGATGCCAGTGACTGCCGATGCCCCCATCAGAAAGGATATACTAATCTCGTGTTGCGTAGCCGCGCAAGCGCGGCGGTGGGGTCGCGAGGTGCCCAAACGGCTATAAGAAGCTCAACTTCGTCAATGTGATCACGCCGTGTGCACGTTTCTTGAGCATCATTGCCAAAATGACACACATCCGCAGCTGGAAAAAGCGATGCTTTAGATCGCCCCGCCAATCATATGGCCGATTCCTGCGGTCAGCCCCATCGCCAGTGCCCCCCAGAACGTCACGCGCAAAACAGCGGGTAAGGGTTTAGCGCCGCCGGTGGTTGCGCCTAGTCCGCCAAGAACTCCAAGAAAAACAAGTGCGCTAATCGACACAGCCGGTATAATGATCGTCGCTGGAACAAGCATTACGGTTGCCAAGGGCAAGGCTGCTCCAACGCTAAAGGTGGCGGCAGACGTCAAAGCAGCTTGAATGGGCTTGGCGGTGGTGTGTTCGCTAATGCCCAATTCGTCCCGCGTGTGGGCGGCCAACGCATCATGGGCAGTCATTTGGACGGCGACCTGATGCGCAAGGTCCCGTTCGAGACCTCGAGCTATGTAGATTGCCGTCAGTTCGGCAAGTTCGTGATCCGGGGTCTCAAGCAGTTCTTGACGCTCCTTCGAGATATCGGCAGCCTCACTATCGGCTTGCGAGCTAACCGAGACATATTCGCCCGCTGCCATGGACATAGCGCCAGCCACTAAGCCTGCGACACCTGTTAAGAGGATGGAGTCCCGGGCTGCTGCTGCGGCAGCTACACCCACAATAAGACTTGCAGTTGATACAATGCCATCATTGGCACCCAGAACGGCGGCGCGAAGCCAGCCAATGCGAGCAATGGCGTGGCGTTCGGTATGTCCATGATGTCGGGGCATGGGGCTTTATTCCTTTATCAAGAAATCGTGAGCTGGTTATTTGCGCCAATTCCGAAGCCGCGTCGAGCAATCACAACCGTAATCGGCGCGGCATTTAGTCCTAGGCCTCGTGTGGGCTTCAATCTCACCAGAAAGACGCCTAAATGGTGCCCAAAGTTGAAAAGGTGCCGGTATGATCCCAATTCATTTAGACCCAGCGCAGACTCAGATCGGCCTGGTGGGGCGCGGCCCCCTGGCCGTTCGCCGTTTGGGATGGTTTCAGGGTCTAGGTGTTACCCCCTTGCTCTTCTCTGATTGCCCCGGACCAGACCTTGCGGCGGCGGCAGGCACTGATCTGATTGCACGTTTGCCCAATGCGGATGATTTGGCCTCCCTGCAAGTGTTGTGGGTGGCAGATCTCGAGCCGGCAGAGGCCGAGGCTTTAGGGGCTGCGGCGCGCGCTGCAAAGGTCCTTCTCAATACAGAGGACGTTCTTCCCCTTTGTGACTTCCATACGCCTGCAGTGGTCCGTCGCGGCCGTTTAGTATTGAGCGCGGGGACCGGTGGCGGTAGCCCCGCGGCGGCCTCATTTGTGCGGGAACGCTTGGCTGCCACATTCCCAGAGGCTTGGGATGAGATGATGGAGACTCTTGCCGCTGAGCGCCTGAAACAGAAGGAATCTGGAGCAACTATGGCCGAGATGCGGGAAGCGGCTTTTGCGAAACTGATCGCAGCCTTCGGGCCTCCAAACCTTGGCGATTCCCTCTAGGGCAGGACTTCAAAAGCTTCGACGATTCCGCCATTTGGGGATTGCACCCAAGCTGTTTTCACCCGGCCATATGGCGCGAGGTGCGCTGTCAGATTCGTGCCATTTACCTCGATGCCCTTGGCCCGCACCTTGGCGATCCATGCTTCCAGATTTGGAACGGGCAGCCGAATTGCGACAATCCCGCGATTTGAAAAGCGGGCGCGGGAGGCATGGTCTACCCCTTCGAGACCGACAAAGCGCATCAGCTCAACCCGACCATCTTCGCTTTGGGTCTCCCATAAAATCCCTGATCGGCGCGGGATTTGAGTTGAGAAATTGACGGGCAAGCCGAAATTGGTGGCGACTTCGGTCGTATCTTCATAATTGCCAATGAACCAAGCGCCAAAGCCCAAGCCCTCTTGGAAGAAAGCGCGTTCGGCTTCGAAATCCTTGACCATAGTCATGACATTGAACACCCGACTGATGCCCTTAATGGTCTCCCACCCTTCCAGTTTAGGTGCCAACCGCTCATAGATCGACACATTGACGCCATCAGGTCCGCGGATCACGACATTGCGTAATTGAACGCCACCGAAGCTGAACTCTTGTGGACTATTGTAAGCGGTCCAGCCACGGGAAATCGCCTTGTTATAAATCGTAGTCGCGTCTCGTGAGCGGGTCATAAGCGAAAACCAGCCACCCGGATCCCAAGCCTGTGCCGCCGGCCGGATTGGCTCTGATTTAACGCCCTTCAAGGTGACCAAGCGGATCCAACCTTTTGCGTCACCTTCATTCACCAGTAGCACCTCTGTGCCGGTAACATTGCCTTCTAACTTCCAAGCCTTGAGAACAATAGGGTCGATCGGCCCACGTGAAGCCACCTTCCAACCCGCGTCTTCTGTAAAGAAGCTAACCCAAGGGGCAGGGTTTGCGACATGAACAACCACCTCTTGCCAACCTTTACCGATCTCAGGCTGGAGGGACTTGGCTGTTACAGAAACAGGACTGACACATAAGGTCACAAACGACAGAAAGGCAAAGAGGATCGTACGCATGCGAACACTCTAGCCGGGCTTTCTGTGAAGTCGAGTGCGGATATTGGCGTACGGGCTGAGCAGCTATTGTGGCCGATTGATCAATAGGGTCGCGCGCGCCAAAGCTACAAAATGTGAGACACCCTTTGGGGCGGCCAAATACACATCCTCCCAGTCCGGATGGAATTTGTTTTTGAACCGCCGGACCCCTTGGAAATTGTACAGCTTCTCGCCATGCTCGTACATCAGCTTGGCGAGATTGGTGACGAAAGGCGAGCGGCTACATGGCTCGACGCCAGCCAAAGGCGAAGTATTCAAGTCAAACGCCTGATAGCCTTCCGATTTGGCCCACAAGAAAAGCTCTGCGAAGAGATAATCCATCACGCCGTTCGGTGCGTCTTCTCCATAACGCATCAGGTCAACGCCTATGCGAGATTTGTCTGCGGTAGGCCAAAGGCAGGCAAAGGCGGCAATATGGCCATCGGCTGCACGCACGGTCGCCAAAGGCAGTCGATCGATATAGTGGACATCAAATCGGCCTAGCCCAAAGCCCTTTTCACCCCCTGCCTGATGAGCCAGCCATTGGTCAGAAATTGTCTGCAAACGAGCGAGATTAGCACGCACGGCACCCGGACCTTCAATCCGCACGCTAAATTGGTTCTTAATGTGTCGATTGCGGTGGGTCCGAATGACTTGGCGTTGTTTGCCGTCGAGGGAAAAAGTCGTGAGGTCTAAAATTGCGCGTTCGCCCGTCTTTACCTTGTGCAGATTCAGCGCTTCAGCAATGGGGTCAAAATTTGGACCAATCCCATAAAATGCCGGCTTTGCACCACGATTTCGAGCTAGATGGATAAAGCGCTGTGCAAGGCTGGTTGCTTCTTCAGCTTGGCCAACTGGCGCACCAAAGGCCAGCCAAGTCCGCCCTTTTGGAGCAAAGCTTAAGAAGCTGCGACCCGACGGAGAAAACAACAACCGCTTGTCGCCTAACAGGGCTGCGTTGGACTGCGGGTCGCAATAGGTAGCACGCGACAAAATTAGATCAGCGCGCGCCAAATCACCTTCATGCACCTCCAACTTTGGTTTGCTCAAACCAAAACGGCGGGGAAGCAATCGCGGAGTGGCAAGTTCAGCTGTCATACTCATCCTAGTAGGTGTGGCAGAATGTGATTAATCAAAGACTGACACGCAACCCGAAAGACGCATCTGGCGTAAACGATCTTAAGACCTATATCTAGGAAAGCTCTGGAGCGATTACTATGCTATTTTCCAAACAGAAGAAATTACAAATGCCAGCGGCTCACGAAGCTTTGAAGGGCAGACCTACACCGCTAGATGTGCCCGCCCGTCACTTTGTCAATGGTCGGGCTTTAAAGGGCCCTTGGCCGCAGAACCTCAAGACAGTGACTTTCGGTTTAGGTTGCTTCTGGGGTGCAGAGCGGAAATTCTGGCAGACGCCTGGCGTTTACTCAACGGCGGTGGGCTATAGCGCTGGCTATACGCCAAATCCAACCTATGAAGAAGTCTGCAGTGGCATGACAGGACATAATGAAGTGGTTCTGGTGGTATATGACCCCAATGAGATTACTTTAGAGGGCTTACTGAAGGTTTTTTTCGAGAGTCACGATCCGACGCAGGGTATGCGCCAGGGAGGCGACATTGGCACCCAATATCGGTCTGGCATTTATGTGAATGATATTCAGGACTTGCAGGTTGCCGAAGCTGCGCGTGCCCAGTATGCAAAGGCCTTGGCAACATCTGGCTACGGCCCGATTACAACCGAAGTGATGCAGGCACCGGAATTCTATTATGCTGAAGATTATCACCAACAATACTTGGCCAAAAATCCTGGAGGCTATTGTGGGATTGGTGGGACCGGTGTGGCATGCTCTATCGGTACTGGTGTTGAAGTCTAGCAGGAAAGCTAGGTCGTGACTGACACAGATGTCATCGTTGTCGGTGCCGGCGCGGTGGGACTAGCCGTTGGCCGCGCGCTTGCTGCCCGCGGTCAAAGTGTCATTGTGCTTGAGAAGAACGGACGCTTTGGCGAAGAAACGTCAGCGCGCAATTCCGAAGTCATACATGCGGGCATGTATTACCCGACGGGTTCGTTGAAAGCCCGCCTTTGTGTAGCGGGCAAACATGCCATGTACGCCTTCTGTGCTGAGCGTGGGATATCCGCGCGGGCGCTTGGCAAACTAATAGTCGCCCCTTTGGCCTCTGATGTCGCCGCTCTGCAAGTTATCCATGATCGCGGCCATGCCAATGATATTCCGGACTTGCAGATTATTGGCCCCGACAAGATCAAACAAATGGAGCCCGAGATCGTTGCAGAGGCCGCTATTTGGTCCCCTTCGAGCGGCATTGTAGACAGTCATTCATATATGTTGGCTCTGCTGGGGGTGATCGAAGATCATGGGGGAGCACTTGCTCGCAATGCACCTTTCTTGGGCGCGACACCGATTTCTGGTGGTTTTGAAGTTCGGGTTGGTGGTGATGAGCCGATGACGTTGACAACGCGTCAACTCATTTTGTCCGCCGGTCTTTGGTCTACCCAAGCTGGTCTTTCGGTGGAGGGCCTTGATCCTGCCCTAGTACCAGAAACCAAGTTCGCAAAAGGCAATTACTTTACCTACAACGGTAAGGCACCCTTTTCGCACCTGATCTATCCGATGCCATCAGCTGGTGGGCTGGGCATTCATGTGACACCGGATATGAGCGGCAATGCCCGTTTTGGCCCGGATGTTCAGCCAGTTGAGACTTTAGATTATCGCGTCGATGAAAGCCGAAAGACCATCTTTGCGGAGTCGATCCGCGCTTATTGGCCGGGCTTGGATGAAAGTCTGATGCAGCCGGATTACACCGGTATTCGGCCGAAAATCGGCAATGCACTCAAACAGTTTGAGGATTTTCGGATCCTGGATCAAACGAGCCATGGAATCGAAGGCTTAGTTTGTTTGTTCGGGATCGACTCTCCGGGCCTAACTTCTTCCTTCGCGATTGGGGAAGAAGTTGCCACCCGCTTGGCTTAACCTAGCCGATACGGGAGAGCCGGTTTGGCTCTCCCGCTCAAAGCTGGAGCTTAAAGGCCGAGCGCTTCTTTCACAGCTTGGTGCATGATCTGCCCGCCCCGCACATTCAGGCCCAGAGCAAAGCCTGGATCCTCGGCCAAGGCTTGATCAACGCCTTTATTTGCCAAAGCCAACATATAAGGAGCCGTTACGCCGTTGAGGGCGTAAGTTGAGGTCAAGGGTGCAGCACCAGGCATGTTCGCTACGCAATAATGAACCACGCCATCGACTAAGTAGGTAGGTTCTGCATGGGTTGTCGCGCGGGAGGTTTCAAAACAACCGCCTTGGTCAATCGAGATATCGACGAGAACAGATCCATCTTTCATCCGTGACAGCATGTCCTTGGTGACAAGCTTGGGAGCCGAAGCACCGGGGATCAAGACAGCACCAATGACCAAGTCCGCTTCGATGCAAGCCTCTTCAACCGCATCCGGGGTCGACATCAACGTGGTGACCATGCCGCCAAATTGGCGATCAATCGCAACCAAGGCGGCTTTAGAGCGGTCAAAAACAGTCACATCCGCACGCATGCCGTGTGCGATTTCGCACGCATTGAGGCCAGCCACGCCGCCGCCCAAAATGACGACCTTAGCTGGGGCAACCCCCGGTACACCGCCCATAAGCTTCCCGAGTCCACCTTGTGGCTTCAGAAGGCAATGCGCGCCAACTTGGGTCGCCATACGGCCGGCAACTTCGGACATGGGTGCCAGAAGCGGAAGCCCGCCATCGCGGCCCACAACGGTTTCATAGGCAATTGCGGTGCAGCCCGAAGCCATAAGCGCTTTGGCTTGCTCCGGATCGGGGGCTAAATGGAGATAGGTGAACAGGATATGGTGCGGCTTTAAGCGTGCACACTCGATTGGCTGAGGCTCTTTCACCTTCACAATCATGGTTGCGGCTTCAAAAACAGCGTCAGCGTCGGCGAGAATCTTCGCCCCCACTTTTTCATAGGCTTCATTGGAAACGCCAATTCCGGCACCAGCATTGGACTCGACGAAGACCTCATGTCCCGCGGCAACGAGCTGGGCGACGGTGCCCGGGGTTGCGCCGACGCGGTTTTCTTGAGGCTTGATTTCCTTAGGCACGCCAATTTTCATGTCTGTCTCCTGTGTTAAACGAAGCTAGCACGCTTCGAATGGCGGTTCCGCGCAAACTTGCTCAAGCTTTCCAGATTTGTTAGTTGAAAGCGCTAAGAAAAGGATGCTTTACGATGGAATCCGTTGTGCTTGATGACAAGGACCGCGCTTTGCTTCGCCTGTTACAACGAGACGGGAGGGCGAGTATTGCGGCTTTGGCGGACAAAATTGCCTTGTCAGAGAGTGCGTGCCGCCGACGACTGGACGTTTTGGAAAAGTCAGGCGTATTGGAAGGATACCGAGCCGAGCTGAATGCAGCAAGTTTGGGCTTTAGTTTAACGGTGTTTGTATCAATCGCACTGGGTGCTCAGACGGATCGTGACCTTGCAGCATTTGAGAGCGCCGTGCGGGCCGCGCCAGAAGTTTTGGAATGCTGGCTGATGACAGGGGATTCCGACTATTTGCTACGGGTCGCGGCCCGCGATGTGGCGGATCTAGAACGAATTCACCGTGAAGTACTCACTCGTCTCCCAAGCGTCGTTAGGGTTAATACAGCTATAGCGATGCGCGCAGTGTCGCCCCTGAGAGGATTACCGATACGATGATGCATACGAAAAACTATTTGATCCTAGTCGCATCACTGGTGCTTTCAGCCTGTGCCAGCGGTGCGCCGCTGTCATCGGGCAAGCCTTATGATCTAACTCCGCCAAAGAATTTAGTGGCAGAGGGTATTTCCTATAGCCAGAGGGCGTGGCCTGGCGCTGTGCCTATGCAAGTCGCCATCGTCGAGGTCGACTTGAAGACTCAAGGCCTTTCAATTGCTGTTTCGGGCGGTGATGCATCAGACACGTCCGAATACCGATCCAAGACAACATCGACATATCTGCGAGAGTCAGGAGCAGTGGTTGCAATCAACGGCGGCTACTTTGGCCCGGTCGTCGCAGTCGAAGGCCAAGCGCAAGACGCCCAAGGCTTTGCGAAGTCCAATGGTCGAGTCGTTTCACCTGCCGCCGCGCTAGAAACAGCTGGAGTTGCCAAAGCTGTCGTGTGCTTTGACCGAAAGCAAGTACAGATTTTGGCAACTTTGGCTTGTCCTGATCGCTTTGCTAACGGCCTCGCTGCTGGACCATTACTGGTTCAGGCCGGTGACGTCAAAGTTGATCCAAAGAACTTGACCCGTCACCCCCGGTCCGCTCTGGGCGTGAATGCCACTGGTGACCGCCTTTGGCTCGTGACGATTGACGGCCGGCAAAAGGGATATAGCGAGGGCGCAAGTTTCGCAGAGACCGCCCACATTCTGCAGGCTTTAGGCGCTGCCAATGCGATCAATCTTGATGGTGGTGGATCCACCGCGTTAGTCTATCGCGACCCCGTACTTGGTCCTCGCGTCTTGAATCGACCCATTCAAAGCGGCATTCCGGGTACAGAGAGGCCGGTCGCAACCCATATTGGTGTATTTCTCAAAGCCAAACCTAAGGGCTGATACTTGCTTTAGTGACCAGCTCTCAGTCCCCGCTGGGTCACCAGATAGGTCGCAAAAGTACCCAACCAATGACCGCCTTCATAATGCTCGCCCGTAACAGCAGGCAATGCGATATCGCGATGAGCCTTGGCTGCAGCTAGCAATGCCAATTTCCGCTGATCTGATGCGGGGAGGCCTGCAGCCATCCCCTCCAACATCCAAGCACGCGACAAGTTGAGGCCATCGGTATGGGCTAACTTTCCGTCGGTTCGGTCGGTCACAATGCCAACAGGCAACCAGTCTGAGGTTGCGGTCTTGGGGATGGTGGGTAATGCGATGCTCAACCATTTTGCATAGGCTTTCGGTGGCAGAACGCGGCGCATCAAATCTGCTTCACCCAAACAAGCGGATACGAAATCTTCTCCGCCGGGCTCAAACCGTAACGGGCATTCGCGGTCATTGCCATAGTAGGTCATGGCTCGTTCATCGATCAGGGCCAGAAAGGCTGTATCTTGAACTTCGACCGCCCAGTCGCGGGCAAGGCCTAAAGCAAAGGCGGTTTGGGAATGTTCCCCCACTCGCATCGGGGTTCTAAGCTTTGGCAGCCAGCTTTTCAGCTGGCCCGCCGCTCGCTGTTCTAGTGGCGCAAAATCAGCGGCCCATGTTGCAACGCTGGCATCTTGCTTTGCCCATTGTCGCAATTCTGCACCCAATTGCAGCATCCAAGCTAAGCCATAGGGGCGCTCAAACCCGGCTCGGCCTGGTGCGTTCATGTAGGCGAGCTCGGCTTCCAAATTGGCTTTGGTTAGACTCTTCGCCAAAGCTTGACGGGCGGCAGGAGCATAAGTTGCCTGAGGGTAGAGTCGCGCTAAACGCGCCAAAAGCCAATGTCCGTGCACCGACGAATGATGGTCGAAGCAACCATAAAACGCAGGTGTCAACTGACTAGGCGTCTTTGCATCTTCAGCCGAATTCAACACATGAGCGATTTTGTTCGGATATTCTGTATGGATGCACGAAAGTGCAAGGCTGGCAAACCTTGATGTCGCCTCTTCAAAGCCTGATGCTTTAGCTGACATTGAATTCATGGTTGCGAAGCATAGGGCAAGGATGGGCAGAAGTGAATGGCGCATAGATTTGTGTGCAACAACCTATCACGCGAAACAAGGCCTTATTTTTCAGGCGCGCTCATAGCTGGAAGAGTTTTGGCAATTTGGAAATTCTCAGCACGCTCGTCGGGGTGCAGGGGAACCATGCCTCTGCCTCTGAGGTAGCCCCGCAGACCTGCCGCATGATCCGACAAAAGCTCCATAGCAAATTCTTGTAAACCGGGCACAACACCGACATTGGCCTTCTTCACATAGAAGTAGAGTGATCGTGACGCGGCATACTTACCGTCAATAATCGCCTCCGCAGAGGGTGCCACACCATTCAAGGGCGCAGCCTGCAGGCGGTCCATGTTTTCTTCAAAAGACGAGAAGCCGAAAACTCCAAACTGTTCGGGTGAACGCGACAAAGCTTGCACAATGAGGCTGTCGTTCTCTCCAGAATCCTTCCAAGCACCATCTTCGCGAAGGGTTAGTGCTTTTTTTTGAAACTCTTTGTCATCCTTCTCCTTCAGAGCTTTCATCTCTGGGATTTCTTGAGCGCCCTTGGCCATGACGAGCTCGGCAAAAGCGTCGCGCGTGCCGGATGTCGGCGGAGGACCCATCACATCGATTTTGATAGATGGCAGATTAGGATTGATGTCGTTCCATTTCAGATGCGGATTTGGAATAAAGGCCTTCTTGACAGGGTCGTAAATCTCTTTGGCCAAAGCTTGGTAAACTTCCTGCTTGGTCAAGGTCACGGGGGTCGCGGCCTTAGAATTAGCGATTACAATCCCATCATAACCAAGTTTGACCTCTACAATCTCGGTCACACCATTCTTTTGGCATGTCTCAAACTCACCCTTTTTGATCCGGCGTGAAGCATTCGAGATGTCTGGGAACCCTGGGCCTAATCCACGACAAAAAATGGCAAAGCCACCACCCGTACCGGTAGATTCTACGCGTGGCGTCTTAAAGCGGCCGCGAGCAGAGAATTGTTCTGCAGCTGCAGCTGAGAAGGGAAACAGGGTCGAGGAACCTACAACGGCTACGCGGTCTCGCCCACCGTTTTGATCGCAGCCAGATAAGATTAGGGTGCCAATTGCCAGGGCAGTGAGGCTAAAGTGCTTGAAGGTCATATCAACAATCCAAACTTGGCGGCTGCGCGAGATAGGTGCTTGGGCATTTTATGGTGCGTTAGTCTGCCGATATGACATCCACGCTTCAATATTGTGACAAAATCACGACAATACCGACTTGTTGGTGCTAGAGCATCTTTTTCAATGCATAGACAAAGTCTAAGGCCTCACGAGGGGTTAGTTGGTCCGGGTCTAAGTCCATCAAGGCTTGTTCCACGGCATTCGGCACCGCAGAGTTTTCAGGCACCGAGTTGGATGCAGCAAACAGTGGCAGGTCATTTAATGCGCTTGGGCCGCCATTGTTTTGGGTTTTTTCTAGCTTGGCCAAAACTGATTTTGCTCGGGCAACCGCACTTTGGGGCAAACCTGCAAGCTTAGCTACCTGTACGCCGTATGAACGGTCTGCAGCCCCATCGACCACTTCATGCAGGAAGACCAGCTCGCCTTTCCACTCCTTAGCGCGCAGGCTCGCATTGCCACAGGCACGCAAACGTTCTGCCAGAGCGGTCAACTCATGATAATGTGTGGCAAATAACGCGCGGCATTGATTGGACTCATGCAGATGCTCTGCGACCGCCCAGGCAATCGCTAAGCCGTCATAAGTCGATGTGCCTCGTCCTATTTCGTCGAGAATAAC
Organism: Aquidulcibacter sp.; assembly: GCF_020253525.1. Lineage (GTDB taxonomy): Bacteria > Pseudomonadota > Alphaproteobacteria > Caulobacterales > Aquidulcibacteraceae > Aquidulcibacter. Next base: position 3,149 of record NZ_JADCBK010000019.1, on the reverse strand, counting down.
AAACGCACGGGGGCCGGCGCGGTTCAAAATTGTTGCCGTCTCAACCATTTCGACCATAAACGTCGATCGCCCTTTTGCCAGGTCATCAGATGCCCCGACCCGGGAAAAAATCCGGTCTACAAGACCCATTTGGAGAGACTCAGCTGGCACAAAACTGCCTGCTTGGGCTAGAATTGCCAATAGCGCATTTTGCCTGAGATAGGTCGATTTACCAGCCATGTTAGGGCCGGTAATCAAGGTTAGTCGCGGTGCTGCGGTGCCGCTACCATCAAGATGGCAGGCATTTGCGGTAAAGATCTCTCCTGATTTTCGCAGGGCTGCTTCGACAACTGGGTGCCGCCCCCCGCGAACCGAAAAGCTCAGACCCTCATCCAACGACGGACGTGTGGCGTCTACCTCTACTGCCCACTCGGCAAGCCCCGCGGCTACGTCCAAGGTCGCAAGGGCATCCCCAACAGCTCTTAATCCTGCGCTGTGGGCTACCACTTCTGCTAGGGCTTCGTTCCATAGCTCAAGCTCTCGGGCGAACGCGCGTTCTGACGCCCGTGCGATTTGGCCATCCAATTCCATCAGCTTCTGATTCGTAAAGCGAACTGCGCTGGCAGTCGTTTGGCGGTGGATGAAGAGTGCATTGAGCGGTGGGCTCATCAGCGTTTCAGCTTGCTTGGGAGTAGCCTCAATGAAAAAGCCCAAAACCGCATTGTTTCGGATTTTTAGAGGCAAGCCTGATTGCTGCGAGACTTCTGCTTGAAGATTCGCAACCACTTGTCTCGCATTCGTCGAAAGTTGGCGAATTTCGTCCAAAACTGGATCGAAGCCCCCTGCCACGAAACCTCCATCACGCGTTAGGAGCCCAGGCTCTGGAATGATCATGGCCATTAGTCGATGCGCCAACGCAGCCAAGGCAGGCTGGTGTATCAGGCTAAGATGCCTCCGTGCCAGTGCCAGTTCCTCTGGCAAATCAATCGCGAGACGCGCACCAATATGATCGCCCTCAACTAATGCAATCGCGAGCGCTCGTAAGTCACGTGGCCCGCCGCGGCCTAGTTCAAGTCGAGATAGTGCGCGACTCACATCGGGGATTTGACCTAAAGTCTCGCGTATCTCACGTCGTTGATCGCTGTCGCTGACCAGAAACTCAATCGAGTTTAGGCGAGCTTTAATAACAGGTAGATCGAGTAAAGGTCGGCCAATCCGCTCTGCTAGCAGACGGCCACCAGCAGCGGTGCGGGTGCGATCAATTGCGGCAAGCAACGAGCCTTCCCGAGTCCCTCGTTGTGAGCGATCCAGCTCTAAACTCACTCGCGTTGTCGCATCTATTGCCATGATGCCTGATGTCTCAACGCGCTTAGGGGGCATCAAACGTGGTGCTAGCCCAGCTTGGGTTAAACTGATGTAATCATAGATGAGACCTAAGGCGATCAGTTCGGCTTTACCGAAAGTACCAAAACCATCCAGTGTCTGAACGCCGAAACCCATCTCCAACGTTCGCGCCGCCGATTTTGCGTCAGCCGTTTTGGAAGGTCTTGGTGTGACGGAACCTGAAACTGCTGCAATGGCTTTGGCACTGGCTTTGTCCAAATCGCTGTCGACAATAACCAACTCACCAATCGATAAAGCCGAAGCTTCATCGATTAAGCGCTGGACTGGAGCTTCCATCACAGCAAATTCACCAGTCGAAACATCGGCCCAGGCCAAAGCTGCTTCCAGCCCGCCTGCAGCGTATGACAGTGCTGCGAGTCGATTTGCGTGACGCGGGTCCAACAAAGCATCTTCAGTCAACGTGCCCGGGGTAATGATGCGAACCACGTCCCGCCGCACTACCGATTTGGAGCCGCGCTTGCGTGCTTCGGCTGCATCTTCGGTTTGATCACAAATTGCGATTTTGAAGCCTTTTTTGACCAGTTTTGCGATATATGCGTCGGCAGAATGGGCCGGGACACCTGCCATCGCGATATCTTCCCCCAGATGCTGACCTCTTTTAGTCAACGCAATATCGAGCGCCGTAGCCGCGGTTTTGGCATCTTCGAAGAAGAGTTCGTAGAAATCACCCATGCGAAAAAACAGCAAAGCATCGCGATGCTGTTCTTTGGCGGCCAGATACTGCGCCATGACGGGTGTGGTTCCAGAGGGTATCATCAGAAGGGTTTAGCTGCGGATTCTTCTGCTGGCAAAGTGTCAAAGTCTGTTTTCAAAGTAGACACACGTTGATCGAACGCTCAGCCCGGTCTAGCAAGGATCAAATAGGACAGCGTAGGACGAAAAGTATCTGATGAGCAGCGAGCGCAAAACATTCACAGACCAAGAAGCCCTCGATTTCCACAGCCTGCCAACTCCGGGTAAGATATCTGTAGTTGCCTCGAAGCCTATGGCAACTCAGCGTGATTTGTCGCTTGCCTATTCTCCCGGCGTTGCGGTGCCTGTGCTCGCGATCTCAAAAGACCCCGACACAGCCTACGACTATACATCAAAGGGCAATTTGGTCGCGGTTATCTCAAATGGTACAGCAATCTTGGGTTTGGGTAATCTCGGCGCGCTGGCATCAAAGCCGGTGATGGAAGGGAAATCAGTCCTCTTTAAGCGCTTTGCCGACATTGATTCCATCGACATCGAGCTGGATTCAATGGATTCCGAGGAAATCATTACGACAGTCCGAAATATTTCCTGCACCTTCGGTGGAATAAATCTGGAAGACATAAAAAGTCCCGAGTGCTTTATTATTGAGAGTCGTCTCAAAGAATTATGCGACATCCCGGTCTTCCATGATGATCAGCATGGTACAGCGATTATTGCTGCAGCAGGCCTGATTAATGCGTGTGAGATTACAGGACGCGACTTCAAGGATTTGAAAGTCGTCGTGTCAGGGGCTGGCGCGGCTGGTCTTTCCTGTATTTCTTTGATCAAGACCTTGGGGGTTCCGCATCAAAACGTTATTGTCTGCGACCGTGATGGCGTTGTTTATCGAGGCCGTGAAAAAGGTATGGACCAGTTCAAGTCCGCCCATGCCGTCGACACGCCGCTTCGGACATTGGAAGAGGCGATGAAGGGTGCGGACTGCTTCTTGGGCCTCTCTGCCAAGGGCGCGGTCAGCCAAGCCATGGTTGCAAGCATGGCTCCAAATCCGATTATTTTCGCCATGGCCAATCCCG
>NZ_JADCBK010000018.1 GCF_020253525.1 Aquidulcibacter sp. | reverse complement strand
GGGGATTTCTTCAGAGAAAAGTTCCAGCAAGAATTGGGGCATGGCTTAGACCACCTCGGCTTGGCTTGGGGCTTGGGTTTCAGCCCACAGAACCGCGCAGCCCTTGGCCTGATCGCGCACGCGGGCGATAAAGCTCTGCCGTTCGGTCGGCGATACCACCCCGCGTGCGTCGAGCAAATTGAACAGGTGGGAACATTTCAGCGCCCAGTCAAAAGCAGGCAATGCCAAGCGCTTGTCGCGCAAATGCGTGCACATACGCTCTGCATCCTCAAACCAGCGCTTCAGCATGGCAGGATCGGATTCTTCGAAATTAAAGGCCGATTGCTGGCGTTCATTTTCTAAAAACACGTCGCCATAAGTCACACCAAGACCATTAAAATCAAGGTCATAGACGTTTTCGACGCCTTGGACATACATGGCCAAGCGCTCAAGCCCATAGGTCAGCTCCCCCGAAACGGGCTTGCAATCGAGGCCGCCGACTTGTTGGAAATAGGTGAATTGGGACACTTCCATCCCATCACACCAAATCTCCCAGCCAAGCCCCCAAGCACCCACAGTTGGGTTTTCCCAATCATCTTCAACAAAGCGAATATCGTGCAGGCTGGGGTCGATGCCAATTTCATAGAGCGAGTTGAGGTAAAGCTCCTGCAAATTGGGCGGATTGGGCTTTAGGATCACTTGATATTGGTAATAATGGCCGAGGCGATTGGGGTTTTCGCCATAGCGGCCATCTTTCGGGCGACGCGACGGCTGCACATAGGCAGCACGCCACGGCTTTGGGCCTAGCGCGCGCAAGGTTGTTGCCGGATGCAGGGTCCCTGCCCCCACTTCGGTATCATAGGGCTGTAAGATCACACAGCCCTGACGGGCCCAATAGTCCGAGAGGGTAAGAATGATGTCTTGGAAGCTGGGCACTTTGCCAGCCGCCAGCGCCCGCGAGCAAGGCGTTTCGCGTGGGGCGACTTGAGGAGGATTAGATTGGGTCATGACCTTGTGTGCATAAAGCGCAAGCGGCCCCGCTTGCAACAAGCGAGGCCGTATTTAGCGCAGAAGAAGGTGGGAACCTATTCTATTCTTTCAAGCGCAAGCTGAAAGTTTCGCGCGCAATCTGCTCAAAAGTCGCGTTCAACTGGCTCGCGTCAACCGCGAAGGCGCGATCTGCACTGCCCGCACAGGTGCGCAAGCGACTGACAGCATCAGTATCCGAGACGTTGATCGCCACCGTATAGAGTTCAACCTTATAGGTATCGCGGATGGCGGTACACCAAGATTGCATCCGACTGTCGAGTGTTGCGCGGTCGGGAGATCCAGAACATCCAGGCGCACCCGATTCATTACAACCCCAATAGCCCGGGAAGTTGACCGCCTGCTCGTTCGCCCCATCGGTCATGAGAACCATGACTTTGGTAACAGAGCTCGATCCAAATGGCTCAGGCTTGTTGTGCTGGAAGAAATTGGCCCATTCGTTGCGCGGTGACAGGGCGCGCAGGCCCCAGCGCAAGCCAACATCCGCATGGGTCCCACCTGGCGAAGGCGACAAGCGGTCGATCGTGTCGATCAATTGGCTACGATTTGCCGATAAGCCAAGCATCGGCATGGGGCAGTTCAGATTTGGCCCCGTGATGCGGCGGAAACTATCCCAAGTCTGCTTTGGTACCCATGAGCACCAAGCCCCATTGGCATTATTCCACGTGATCTCATTATAGTCGGCCACGCAGCCATTAGCCGTGCCGGTGTTCAGGTTAAGCTGACAGCCACCACCACTGATACAGGCTTGCGAGCCTGTGAAGTTAAAGAAGGCATTGCGTGTACCATTATTGTCGCTTTGCGAGCAATTAATGGTCGTGATGCTTGGGCTACCCGATGGACAGGAATTGAAGGTACAGGGGTAAGGATTATTGACGCAGGCCGCATTCATCGTTGTCTTGCCAAAATTCAGGAATGCAAAAGTAGCAGGCTTTTGCCCTGGCAGGATCAACTTGCCCTGTGTTTGTGGCGGCGGTGGTGGCGGGGGCGGCGGTGGCCCAGGCGGCGGTGGTGGCGGAGACGAACAGCCCGTCCAATTGTCGCACATTCTGGTTGCGGTCACACCCTTTGTGCGGGTTGCGTTATTCACGCGCGGCGGCACACGCAGCGCATTCCAGCTCATGCCTGTTTTGGTCTCGTCATTGGCAGTCAGGCTTTCGCCGGCACCCGAGATACAGCCACGCCACCCTACCGGCGCGAAGAGTGTGTTTAATTGGGCCGTTGTCTCCGTGACATTTGACGATCGACCGATAATATTTGTTGGCAAGGAACGCGTGCCGGCATCAACAGGACTGCGCACAGCCGCCGCACCATTATTCCAAGTTTGATCGGGTACTTCGCTGCGAATATTGACCGTTGTCGTCCAAGGAATAATCGCCACCCGCAAGCGATCTGGAATAGTCACGGTGTTGAACAGCGTGTTTACGAAGCCCTTTGCTGCGCTGCGCATCTGGGTGAAGCGCGTGGTTGGGCGACCATCCTTTTGGAACATGGATGCGGTCGTATCCATCACAACCGCGACTTCAAGCCGGCGGTCGGTCCCAGCCGTCGCCACGCCCACAGCGCTGAGGGTAACATAGGAGCGCCCAACCAAGCCGCCCAAGATCAAGCTTTGCGTACCCGTACCCGTCAGCCGGGCTGAACCATCAGAATCCCACGTAACAGTAGCCAGAAGATTGCTAACACCTCGTTCCTCCCCGGGGGCAGAGGCCAGAAACGCTTTGGTACCAGCAGCTTCACCGGCAGCACGTGCAGCACTTGCGCCAAGCGAGCTTTTGTCGGCCTGCTCGCGCTTGGCGGCCAAAGCCCCCGCATCTGCTGCGGCAGCCAATGATGCCTTGGTATTGGCAATGCGGTTCAACTCAATGGAAGCCCCAAGCACGCCTAATGACACCGATGAAACCAGTGCAAAAATGACAGCGACATTGCCGCGCTCAACGCGCGTAACTTTCGTCGCTAACACAGTCTTCTTGAATTTCATCGACCCGAATCCTTCGCAGTACCTTCACACATGAGGCACTTACTCGAGAGATAACATCGAAGTTCCTAACATTCGGTCAAAACAACCGGTAAACAGACAATAAACCCAATAGAATCAATTTTATTTAATAGGTATTCAATAGGTATTGCGCCATCAAATTAAAGGCGCAATACAGTCAAAAAACGATTAACCAAGCCAGATTTAGTTTTATGATACCTTATCTGGCAGCCGAGATCGGCGCGATCTTTGCTACCCTGCCAATCCTAGACTGACGGGCGCAGATTGACGTCCTATTCGCGGACACAGGCTTAAAGCGCTTGCCCATCGTCAATCTGAAGGATTGCCCCACTGGTGAACCGGCCTGCATCTGACACCAGCCACGTCATCGCGCCGTCTAAGGCCTGGTCATCCATCAGACGGCGACGGGGAAATCCCGCAACCATCTTTTGCCCACCAGGTTGGGCCAACCAATCGGCATTGATTTCAGTCTCAATATAGCCCGGGCAAATGGCATTCACATTAATGCCTTTCCGCATCCATTCGGCAGCCATCGACTTGGCCATCATGACGACCGCAGCTTTTGAAACGCAATACGGCACCAGACCGGGAAGCGGCTTTAGGCCTGCCATAGAGGCGATCAAGATGATCCGGCCATCCCCACGCTCGGCACTGCCGCTGGCGATCATGCGTTTGGCCCCTTCGCGTGCGGTGATAAACACGCCCCGCACATTAACCGACATGACGGCGTCATACGCCTCCATTGAAATATCGGTCGCAAGGCCAATTTCATTGGTTCCCGCATTGGCGATCACAATTGAGGGCAAGCCTAAACCTGCTTCAGCGGCATCAAATGCGGCGATGACGCTGGCCTCATCCTGGACATCAAGTTTAACAGCCTGTGCTTGCCCGCCTGCGGCTTGAAGTGACTCCACCAAGGCTTCCAAGCGGTCTGTCCGTCGCGCGCCGCAGACAACTTTTGCGCCAAGCCCTGCTAACAGGCGGGCAAAATGGGCCCCAAGGCCAGAGGATGCCCCGGTAATCAGTGCGGTTTTGCCTTGGAGGCTGAAATCAGGCTGGATTAGAACAGGGTTGGCAGTCAAAATGGGGGCCTTTCACATTCGTTTACTGACGACTCAGTTTCCCCACGCTAGGGTGCTGTACGAATTTCGCAATGGTCCTTGAAAGTAGGCATAGGATGGCAAAGCCCCATATTCTTGTTCTTGCTGGCGATGACGCGAGCGAAGCCTTGTCGAAAGCGGGTTTCACCATTGCGGGCGAAGACCACCAGCGCCGCCAAACCGCAGCAATTGTTGTCGATACGCGGGGCGAAGCTGGGCCAAAAGCGGGAGATTTGGCGCGATCACTCAAAGCGGCGCTTGGGCCACGGGCGGGTCTGTTTATGGCGTGGAGCAATGGCGAAGAAAATTTCGACGTCAGCGCCTTTGACGGGGTGCTCGATGCGTTTGCAACACCTGCCGTCTTGGCCGCTCGCTTGGGGTCGAGCTTGCGCATTGCAGTTATGGCCGATGAGGCCAAAATGCGGTTTCGAACTTTGGCGCGCTTTGGCGGGCCAGCCCATCCGCCCATCGTTAATAGTGCAAAGGTGCCGCGCATTTTGATCTTCGGCCAACCAGGGCCCGATTTATTGCGCTTTAGCACGGCCATGACCCAGCAAGGGGCCGAGACCATCGCCGCTTTCACCTCATTTACCGCCTTTGACTATCTCCATGAGAGTGACTTTGACGGGGTGGTGATTTTAGCCCGCGATGATCGGCCCACGGCTTTGAGTTTTTGTGCGGCGATGCGGCGCAATGCGCGCATGTTCCATATGCCTTGCTTGATCCTGGGCTCGCCAGATTTCGACAATCCCCATGAAGCCATTGAGCGGGGCGCGACTGACTTTGCCGTGGCTGGCGATGATGATAATATGGCCGCCGATCGCCTGCTTAATTTTGTGGAAGAAAAGCGCAGCCGCGATGCGTTAAATCTGGCATTTGCCGCAGCCCGCGCGCCCGCGGCGATGGAAGCAACCACCGGCCTTTATGCGCCCTCTTTCTTTTTGACGCATTTAGAAAGCCTAGCCCACAGAGCGCATGAAACCGACCGCCCCTTATCCATTGCTTTGGCCCGGCTTGACCCCAAAGCAAGTCTCGGCGTGGTGCATACACGTCAGGGGATAGAGCGCTTGATTGGCCAGTCTGGGGCTATGTTATCGCGGTTGGTGCGCGCCGAGGATGTGGCTGCCCGCCTCGATCAGACAACATTTGCCGTGGCGTTCCCTAGCTCGGACGAGGAGGCCGCCGCGATAGCAGCCGAACGCATTGCCGCCGTCCTTGAATGTACCGCCTTTGACGTCCAAGCTGACCATACAAGCTATAGCAATGATCAGCCGATCCAGATCAAACTCGCCATTGCAAGCGCCAGCCTCTCGCCCCATGAAAGCGCCTCAGGCCTGTTGCAACGCGTTACACGTTTGCTGGAACAAGGCTAAAACCAATGAGCGATCCTATCCCCCAGACCCCCATCCTTGACCGGCCAATTACGATTGATTTCATCTCTGACGTCATTTGTCCGTGGTGTTATGTGGGGTTTCGCGCCTTGGTAACTGCCTGTGTAACGCGCCGGGAAATCCCCACCCACCTTTCCATGCGCCCGTTTGAATTAGACCCCACGACCCCCAAAGAGGGCGCAGACCGCAAGGCGCGCCTTCTTGCCAAATTTGGTGGCGATGAAGCCCGCCTCAAAGAAATCTCCCAAGCCGTGGTGGAGGCGGGCCTACGGGTCGGCATTGAGTTTAACTTTGACGCGATCAAGACCACCCCCAATACACGCGATTGCCACCGCTTGTTGCGCTGGGCGCGCTCAGCGGGTGTGGAAGTCGAATGCGCCGAAGCTTTGTTTCAAGCCTATCATGTGGAAGGCGAAGACTTGAGCCAAGCTGCGACTTTGGTCTCTATTGCCCGGGGCCTCGGCATGGATGGCGACCTTGTCGCGCGGCTATTGGCCAGCGATGCAGACGTGGCCCCGGTTGAACAAGAACTCGATATCGCCCAGCGTATGGGCGTCACGGGTGTGCCGACCGTCCTGTTCAATCAAAGCTTTGCGGTTGTTGGGGCGCAAGGTGTGGAGACTTTTGTGGCTGCCCTCGACCGGGCACGTGGCGAACAACTTGCTGCTCCTGCTGCCCCCGGCACCGCCTAATGCCAATTCTGGACTATCCGGCCTTTTGTGAAAGTTTGCCCGCCCGTCAGGCTTTAATCGGCATAGACCCCGGATCAACCACGATTGGGGTAGCCGCTTCGGATGTGACGCGTTTGATCGCAAGCCCCGCTGGCGGGGTGAAGCGCACCAAAATGGCCGCCGATGGAGAGGCAATATTTGCGATCTATGATGACCGCTCTGCCTGTGGCCTCGTGGTCGGCCATCCGATCAATATGGATGGGTCGAAAGGCCCCTCCTCGCAAGCCGCCCGTGCTTTTGCCCGCAATTTGTTGAGCATCCGCGACGTGCCGCTTCTGATGTGGGACGAGCGGCTCTCCACCGCGGCGGTTCAGCGCCAAATGATTGCCGCCGATATGACACGGGCCAAGCGCGCCGCAGTCGTAGATGCTGCCGCGGCTGCCTATATGCTGCAGGGGCTTTTAGACCGCATGCAAGGCGGGTTCAGTCTCGGCCCCCGATCATGAATGTCGCCTTCACCGCCATTTTGCCCGTCTTTCTGGTGATTGCCATTGGCTTTTTCGCCAAGCGCGCCAAAGTGGTGCCCGATGCGTCTTGGGCGGCCGTCAATTCCTTTGGCTATTGGATGCTTTATCCGGCCTTCTTGTTTTCAACCGTGGCAAGTGCCGATTTTTCAGGCCCGGATACGGTGCATTTCCTCACCTGCCTGGTCGTCGGCTTTGCTTTAGCGGGCTTATGGGGGCTTAGCCTGCGGCTGTGGTTTCGCGAGGATGGACCTGCTTTTACCTCAATCTTTCAAGCCAGTGTACGCTGGAACGGCTTTATTGTTTTAGCCGCAGCCCCTGCCCTTTATGGACCTGAAGGCCTTGCGCTGATTGCTTTGGGCTTTGGCCCTGTGGTCGCCTTTGTGAATTTGATGAGTGTGTTTGTCATGGCGCGCTGGGGGCAGAATGACATTGTTCCAAGCCTAAAGGGGGCTCTGGGCGAGGTGATGCGCAATCCCTTGGTGCTTGCAAGCTTAACTGGGATTATTGCCAATCTGATTGGCTTAACCAAGCATATTGGCCCGCTGGAACCTGCCCTCGCGCTATTGGGTCGGGCAGCCATGCCAGTTGCTTTGGTAAGCGTTGGGGCGGCTTTGAGTTTTGAGGGTTTGGGAAAAGTGCCGCTGCGCTTGGCGGTTGGCGTGGTCTCAAAGCTTGCCATAGCGCCGCTGTTGATGCTGCTCGTCACCCAAATGCTGGGGCTTGCCCCCTTGCCGAGCGCGGTGGCGATTGGGGTGGCCTCTATGCCCAGCGCGCCAGCGGCCTATGTGCTGGCGCGAGAACTGGGGGGCGATGCGCCTTTAATGGCGGGTTTGGTGACCGCAACGACTTTGATCGCTTTGGTCACCATTCCCTTTTGGCATGTGCTGACGATGCCGGCCTGAATTGGCCGGCAGCCGCCTTAGTGGCGCTTCGCTGCTGGCGGCATCAAGACCGTGTCGATCACATGGATCACGCCATTGGATGCCCCAACATCAGCAGAAGTTACCGCAACCCCATTGACGGTCACGCGGCCATTGCGGCCATCAATCGTGGCTTTCCGGCCTTCGACGGTGGTGGCAGGGGTCACTTTGTCAAGCAATTGGTTTGATGTGATTTTGCCGGGCACCACATGATAGGTCAGGATGGAGATCAATTGGGCGCGGTTCTCAGGCTTCAACAGATTTTCCACGGTACCGGCTGGCAATTTGGCAAAGGCTGCGTCGGTGGGGGCAAAGACGGTAAAGGGGCCGGTGGTTTTCAGCGTATCAACCAAGCCCGCAGCGGTCAGTGCCGCGGCAAGGGTCTTAAAGCTTCCAGCGCCGACGGCCACATCAATGATGTCGCCGCTGGCAGCTCTTGCAGGCTTTGCAGTGGTTGAAGCCGCATGATAGCCGATGGTCTGAAAGCCAGCCGCTTGGGCTGCGGCATCGGTTTTGGTTTTGGCGCATTGGGCCATTGCCGGTGCTGCAGACAAAGCGAGGGCGGCTGCCGCCGTAGCGAACATTTTGAAGTTTAACATATTTTTATCCTAAAGACCGAGCGGGATAGCTCTGAGACCGTCTACGCAGCCTGGTTCAACTGGATGTATGAGAACCCAATTTCGTGATGTTTCTCTCTGATTTGTAATTCTAGAGCCTATTTCAGACCCAAATCGGCCCATCACAAAGTCCCTTCCCCCGGCCCCCGCATCGCACTAGACAGAAGTCATGAGCAAAGAGCCCTCAAACGCCCCAGAATTTTCTGTTTCTGAGCTATCCGGCGCAATCAAGCGCCGCTTGGAAGATGATTTTGGCAATGTCCGGGTGCGCGGCGAAATGGGCCGGGTCACGTTGGCGCGGTCTGGCCATGTCTATGTTGATCTGAAGGATGCCAATGCCGTCTTATCCGCCGTCATGTGGAAAGGTGTGGCTGCTGCTCTCAAGTTCCGCCCCGAAGAAGGGATGGAAGTGATTGCCACGGGCAAAATCTCCACCTTCCCGGGCTCGTCAAAATATCAGCTGATCATTGAGCGGCTTGAGCCTGCAGGCGTTGGCGCTTTGCTGGCGCAATTGGAAGAGCGGCGTAAACGCCTTGCCGCTGAAGGCCTGTTTGACCCTGCGCGAAAACAGGCCCTGCCCTATCTGCCCAGTGTCATTGGCGTGGTGACCAGCCCGACGGGGGCTGTTATCCGCGACATCCTTCACCGCTTGTCCGAGCGCTTCCCCGTCCATGTAATCTTGTGGCCGGTTCTGGTGCAAGGCGACAAGGCCGCAGACCAAGTGGCGCGCGCCATTGCAGGCTTTAATGCCTTGCCGTCAGACGGGCCGGTACCACGCCCAGACCTTTTGATTATCGCGCGCGGTGGGGGTTCCATTGAAGACCTGTGGGCCTTTAATGAAGAAGTGGTGGTCCGTGCTGCTGCGGCCAGTGCCATCCCGCTCATTTCAGCTATTGGGCATGAGACCGATACAACGCTGATCGATTTTGCATCCGATCGTCGGGCACCGACCCCGACTGGGGCCGCTGAAATCGCCGTGCCCGTGCGGCTTGAGTTACAAGAGCGGATCGGCTTGATCGGTGCCCGCTTGTCACGCGCCATGGTACGGGGCCTAGAGCGGTCGAAGATTGAATTACGCGCCGCAACCGCCCGCCTTCCCCGCGCCGATACCTTATTTGCCAGTGCCCGCCAGCGCATGGATGTGATTGATTTGCGCTTTGGCCCATCGCTGCGCACCTTGGTTGCGGCCAAAGCCCATGGGCTTGCGGCTATTGGCGGGCGCTTGCGGCCACAAGTCCTGCACCAAGATGTGACGCGCAAAGCCCAAGTTGTTGCAAGCTTGGGCCAAAGATTGGGCGCTGCCCTCACCCGCCGGACGGCGCTTGAACGCGATGCGCTTGCCCGGTCCGAACAGCGCTTAACCTTGGCAAGCCAGCGCTTAACCTCAGGCCTCACACGCAGCCTAGAAGCCAAGAGCCGCCATCTGGCAGGCCAAGCAAGCTTGCTGGAAGCCCTCTCCTACCGCTCTGCGCTCGAGCGCGGCTTTGCGGTGGTACGTACGGAGAAAGGTGTGGTGGTGCGCGCCAAGTCTGCGATTAAGGCAGATGCTAAGCTTACGCTGACTTTCCTCGACGGCGATGTGAAAGTGCGCGCCAGCGATGGGCCGGTGCAAGGCAGCCTGTTCGACTAAGCCGCATCCAATAGGCTCAATAACGCATCGGCGGCACGCTCTGCCGCTGGTGGATCATGCCTACCCATTTTATCAAGAGCTAGGGCTTGCGCGCTCAATTGGTCTTGCGCGGCCTTGGGATCATAGAGAAGCTTTGAAGCGGCCTCGGCCAAGGCCTCAGGCGTCAGGCCATTTTGCACAAATTCCGGGATAGCCATCCGCCCCAACGCGATGTTGAGCAGGCAGATGAAGCGGCTCTTCAACAAGAAAGTCAGAATGATAAAGCCGCTGATGGCACCAAGGCGATAACCAATCACCATGGGTGTTTCTTGCAGGGCAACTTCGGTTGCGACCGTACCTGAACAGGCCAAAGCCACATCGCCTGCAGCAAAAGCATCAAGCTTTTCATCCTCGCCCACCACATGGTGCGGGAAAGTCCAGCTCGCCGCCCGCTCCTTGATGGCTTCCGCCACCGAAGGGGCCAGGACCGCCACGACATGCACGTTAGGGTCTTTGCTGCTCAGGAGGGCGGCTGCCCCTTCCAGCGTGGGTGCCACGCGCTGGATCTCGCCCCTACGAGAGCCGGGGAGCAACAGGACAATCTTCTTATCGGTAAGGCTGTGGCGCGCCCGAAACTGTGCGCCGTCACCCTTGCCAGCCCGCGCAATCGCTGGGTTACCAATGACCGTGACGGGCAAGCCCGTGCCTTCATAAAAGGGCACTTCAAAATCATGGATGCAGAATAAGGCATCATAGACTTGTGCCACTGTCTTGGCGCGACCCGGCCGGGTGGCAAAGACTTGTGGGCCAATCATTTTGATTAAGCGCGCTTTGGGAACCCGCGCGCGAATGGCCTTGGCCGCACGCAAGGTAAAGCCCCAAGAATCAATCAGGACGACGGCATCTGGCCCAAAGGCTTCAGCTGCAACCCCTGTTTCTTCTGCCCGTGCATTGACGGTTTTGAGTGCCGCGAGGCCTTCGGTCAGGCCCAGAACCGACAGGCCCTCAATCGAGACGGCACTTTGAATACCTTGGCTGGCCAATTTCTCGCCACCAACGCCTGCAATCACCAAATCAGGGCGGCGGGTGCGCAGGGTCGCAACAAGCTCTGCGGCCAATTCATCGCCCGACGGTTCTCCGGCAACCACAAAGACACGATAGGGCTTCATGACGCCCGATCCACGGCGACGCCCAGAATGAACAGGCCTGCTTCTTCTGCTGCGGCGATCACATTGTTGCGGTCGATGATCAAAGCGCCGCCTGCCTCAACCACAATGCCCGCAAGGCCCGCTTTAGAGGCACCTTCCACCGTTTTGACGCCAATGGTTGGCAAGTCTACGCGGCGTTCCTGATCGGGCTTTGCACGCTTGGCCAACACCCCGCGACGGGCCGCCTTGGTGCCGCGAATATGGGTGGAAAGTTCATGGACCCGCGCCAGCATACGGTCTGTGCCTTCTTGGGCCTCAACCGCCAGCACCAAGCCGTCAACAATCACTGCCCCTTGGCCAATATCCAGCCGACCAATTTCAGCGGCAATCGCCATGGCCTTAGTGGCATCTTCGCGTTGTTCTTCTGTCGGCTCTGCCCCGGCAATCAGGCCCTCCTCGGCCAGAAGATTTGCCAGAACTTCATCGGTGCCGACAATGGCAAAGCCCTCGCGCTCAAACTCTGCCAAGACCGCGCGTAACAGCGCGTCATCGCCTTTGCGCATCTCAGCCATAATACGGGGCAGCGCCAGCGCGCCGCGCAAGTCTGGCTTCAGGGTGGAAAAATCAGGCCGATTGACGAGGCCCGCAAACACCAAAGCATCCACCCCATCGGCCTTGAGGGCTTTCATACGCTCACCAAAATTAGCCAAAGCACAGTCGCTGCCGGGATATAGGCTCAAGCGCGGGTCGCACATGCCCTTGATCCGGCTCACATGCACCGGCATGCCGGAATCGCGACAATGCTGGGCCAAGAGAACGGGTAAGTCCCCTGCCCCGGCAATGATGCCTAGTTTCGAAAATGCGCGCATGTGGTCCCTTTTGGTCCGTCAACGTCCATGTAGGAAGCCTTAGCGTTCCGCGCTACAAATCCCGCGTTTCGACGTGCCGTTCAAGAAGTCCAGCATGGCTTGAACCTGTTCATTATCTTGGAAGCTTTCGCTGACATCGGAAATGCGGTCCTGCAACGGCGTCACATCATCGCCAAACAGCATATCAAAGGCGGCAAGAATATCGCGGATTTGGGCGGTTGAGTTACCGCGCCGCTTAAAGCCCACAATGTTCAAGCCCTTCAAATGGGCGGGGTTGCCATTGGCCATTGCAAACGGAATGACGTCGCGCGTCACCAAGGCCAAAGCGCCGATAAAGGCAAAGGTGCCGATGCGCGTCCATTGGTGCACCGCTGCCAAACCGCCAATATAGACGCCCTTAGCCAAATGGGCGTGCCCGCCCAAGGTCGCGCTGCGCGCCAGGATGCAATTATCTTCCACCACACAATCATGGGCGACATGGGAATTGTCCATGAAATAGCAGCCATCGCCAATCTTGGTCAGGCCCTGATCGCGGGTTGAGCCGCGGTGCATGGTCACATGCTCGCGGATGACACAGGACGCACCAATGACAAGCTGGGTGTCGCTATCCTGATAGGGATGGATTTGCGGTGGGCCACCCAGAACGGCAAAGGGCCAAACTTGCGTAGCGGCCCCGATGCTAACCCGCCCATAGGTCGTGACGTTAGAGACCAAATGGGCATCTGGCCCGATGGTTGTTTGGCTGGAAATATAGCAAAAAGGGCCGATTTTGGCCCCATCATGGATCACAGCACCATCTTCAATGACGGCCGAGGGATGGATGGTTGCGCTCATGCCAAATCTACTTTCATGGCAGCCCATTCCGCCTCGCAGGCCAATTGGCCATCGACTTCGGCCTTACCGGCAAATTTGTAGATATTGCGGCGACCTAACAGCACTTCGACATGGATGTTTAACACATCCCCCGGCCGCACTGGACGGCGGAACTTCGCATTATCGACCGACATGAACATGATGCCAGCGGTCTTGGCGTCAACCTTCAAGGTCTTGGACATCAGAACGGCACTGGCTTGGGCCATGGCTTCAATCTGCAAGACACCGGGCATCAGGGGGCGGCCCGGAAAATGGCCCTGAAAGAAGGGTTCATTGGCCGTTACGCACTTAATGCCGCGAATGCTCTGTCCCTCGACATAGTCAAAGCACCGATCAATCAACAGAAACGGAAAGCGGTGCGGGATCAGGCGTTCAATTTCGTCACAATCAATCATGTCGCTCATATCTATTCCCCGCCCTTCGGGCTTGCTTGTGGTTTTGGGTTGACCAATCGTTTGAGGGCAACCGATTCTCGCATCCATTGTCGCAGCGGTTTGGCGGGATAGCCACCCCAGGCTTCGCCCGCAGGAACCGATTCCAAGACACCGCTTCCGGCTGCGATCACCACGCGCTCACCCACTTGAATGTGATCACCCAAGCCGACGCGACCGCCCATCATCACATTGTCACCAATCTCGCACGAGCCGGAAATCCCACCGAATGCCGCGATGACGACGCCCAGCCCAAGTTGGCAATTGTGCGCGATTTGCGTGAAATTATCGATTTTACAGCCAATGCCCAAGACCGTATCGCCAAAAGCGCCGCGATCTACCGCACAGAGTGAGCCAACAGATACGTCATCTTGCAAAATCGCCCGACCCAATTGCGGCACGTCAACCGGACCATTGGCTGTTGGGGCGACGCCAAAGCCCACCTCACCAATCACACTGCCCGAAGAAATCGTGACCCGGTCGCCAATCAAAGCGCAATAAATGGTGACATTGGCCCCGATCCGGCAGTTACGCCCAATCGCAACCCCCGGGCCGATGACGCTATTGGGGCCAATTGTGGTCCCTCTGCCAATCTCAACATCCTCACCAATGACCACACCGCGGCCAATAATGACATCTGCTTCAAGCTTGACGGAGGCAGGGACCGCGGGGGCTGTTGGGTCAAAGTCGCGGCGCGCGACGAGCGCTGCGGCAGCCGCGGCAAAAACCGCGCGCGGTTCTTTCACGATTAAGGGTGCCACGCCCGCTGGCAACATGGAGGCATGCTCAGCCCGGACGAGACAAGCCCCAGCCTTGGTTTCTACCTGCGACTTCCCTTTGGCTGGCCCCTGACAAAAGGCGAGATCGGATGGTGTGGCTTGATCGAGGGGGGCACAGCTTTTGAGGGCCAAATTCGGATCAAAGCCCCCGGGTAACTCCGCCCGCACCACTTGGGCCAATTCGGCCAAGGTTTTGGGCCCGAGGAGCCTGTAGAAGCGCGGATCAATCATCTTTTGGGCTCCGAGTCGGATAGTCTAGGCCTCTATAAGCGAATTATCGCAAGCCCACGCAAGCCCGACACGCAGGATAGAAAACGCGGCCCCCTGACAGGAGACCGCGCTTTGAGGCGTCGTGGTGGCCGATTGCGGCATTTGCCCGCAATGCGGGCAGCCGCTTAAGGGCGACGGGGTGCAGCTGCGGGTGGACGTGCTGGCAGAGGAGCACCCGCAGGTGCTGCTGCAGGGGCTGCCCCGGCAGCTGGAGCAGCAGCAGGCGCGCCTTGGGTTGGCAAGGTCGCACGGACCACATTGATCGTCTTGGTGGTGGCGTTCAGGCGCGTGATCAAATCAGCGGTCATGTCGACGCCTGGAATGAAAGCCTCAACTTGGTTTGCCGAAATGGCGATCAAACCGTTGCGGGCAACCAAGGTTTGTTGAAGCACAGGGGCAATGGCCTTGTTGAAGGCATCAATCGCATTGCGCTCAGTCAATTGCATGACTTGGCTCAAACGCTCTTGCTTCTGTTGGAACTCATTATTGAGGCGCTGGAAGGCTTCTTGGCGCTGACGACCAGCGGCACTTTGCGATTCCTGAACCGAGCTTGCGAGGATGGCGCGCAATTCAGACTCAAGCTGGCGCTGATCTGGCTCTAATTCACGATTGATTTGGTCGCGAATGGCTTTGAGTTTGTTCGACATATCTTGGCCGGCCAAGCTGTCTTGGATCAAAGAGCCAAGGTCATAGACAACCACTGGGCTCAAAACAGCTGGCGCGCCGGCTGGGCGCGCGGGGGCAGCCGCAGCGGCTGGCGCTGGGGCTGGGACGGGCACTGGGGTTTGCGCTTGGGCGGAGGTTGCCGCCAAAAAGGCTGCAACGCCAGCCATCAGATAGTGTGCTTTCATAGATGTTTCTCCTGGAAAATTGTGGGCAGATCGCCCTAGAAATTGGTCGCGGTCGAGAACCGGAAGGTTTCAGCCTTGTCGTAATCCTGCTTCAAGAAGGGATTTGAGAAGTCAAACCGAACAGGGCCAAATGGGGAAACCCAGTTGACAGACAAGCCTGCAGAAGCGCGCAAGGCCAAGCCATCTCGGGTGTTTTGATAGGTGCCGTAATTAATGTCACCCTTGACCTTGTCGATTGGATCAAGGCCGCCCAGCGTGCCAACATCTAAGAAGAGCGCCGCTGAAATGCCGTAAGATTCAGGCAGAGGTGTCGGAACGGTCAATTCAAACGAAGCGATGCCATAGGTTTTGCCACCCAAAGCGTCGCCATAAACGGTTCTCACAGTTTGCGACAAACCATTAGGTTGGGTTGAATCAGGATCACGCACCGAGAAGACTGTCCGTGGGCCAATCCCGGCAATTTCAAAGCCACGGAAGCTTTGGCCGCCTTTGAAGAAGCGGTCGTTGACGCGGATAGTGTCGCCATCCCATCCGGCAATATGGCCTGCATTCAACGTGGCACTGGCGCGCCAGCCCGGGAATAGCCCGCGATAAATGCCGCCTTGGAACTCTGTCCGGTGGTATTTCACCCCCGTGCCAACGCCAGCAAAATCCTGGCTCAGCGAGATATCAAAGCCGCGCGTTGGGCGGCGCGGATCGTTGCGACGATCCCAGTTAAACGAATAGCCCGCCAGCGAAGTGGTGGTCTTGCCCAGCGAGCGACAGAGCGCGCTGGCATCCAATAACGGCGTCCCATCCGCATTGAAGCAGGATACTGACGGGATTTCGTTGGTGTCATTGCGATAGGTGTAACGGAAGCCCAAGCTACGATCTTCGGCCAGCGGGAACCCGCCGCGCAAACCAAAACCGGTCGAATTGGTCAAGAAGCCCGCCTCGCGCAGATAATCTTGCTCGACCGAGAAGATGTCGATACCGGCGGCAATATTGCGCCCCATAAAGCGCGGTTCGGTGAAGCGGATATCGATGTTCTTCGTGCGCGAACTGGTTTCAACCCGGAAGCGCAAGAACTGGCCCCGCCCGCGCAAGTTACGCTGCGAGATCGATACCGCGAAATTATAGGCTTCTTGCGAGGCATAGCCGACCGAAAAGGCCAATTCGCCGGTTGCTTGTTCTTCAACCTTCACTTCCACAACGGTTCGGTCGGGCAACGAGCCTGGCTTTTCTTCAATTTCGACTTCTTTGAAGAAGCCAAGCGCCTTCACGCGGTTCTTCGAGCGGTCGATCAGAACGCGGTTAAAGGCATCGCCTTCGGCCAAACGCAATTCACGGCGAATGACTTGGTCCAAGGTGGCGGTGTTACCAATGACATCGATGCGCTCCACATAGACGCGTGGGCCTTCATCAACGTCAAAAACAATATTGACCTTGCGGTTGTCGCGATCGGCGGTCTCGCGTGGGCGGACGTCCACGAAGGCATAACCGGAAGAACCTGCGGCAAAGGTGATCGATTCAATCGCCTTCTCTACCAGATCACGCTCAAACATCGCCCCACTGCGGATGGGAATGAAGGCGCGCAGCACATCCCCACTCAGCTTCGAGTTCTTGGTGTTTACCGTGATGTCGCCAAAGGTATATTTCGGCCCCTCTTCCACCGCATAGGTAACGAAGAAGTCCTTTTGATCGGGCGTCAATTCAGCCACCGCTGATTTCACACGGAAATCATAGTGACCTTCATTGAGATAGAATTTACGCAATTGTTCGCGATCATATTCCAATTTGTCTGGATCATAATTGTCTTTGCTGGAGAAAAAGCGCCACCACTCAGACTCTTGGGTCACAACCACGCTCTTGAGTCGCGAGTCGGAAAAAGCCTGATTGCCAATGAAATTGACCTTGCGAATGCCCGTTGTGCGTCCTTCATTGATCTCAAAGATCAAATCGACACGGTTGGACGGCAGGACCTTGATCTTCGGCACAATATTGGCCGCAAACTTGCCTGACCGGCGATAGACTTCCTGCATGCGGCGAATATCAGCCTGCACGCGGTTTTGCGTGAACCACGAACGCGGCTTGATCTGCACTTCTTTCTCAAGCTTGTCCTTGGTAACCGCACTATTGCCTTCAAACAGGACTTGGTTGACGGTTGGGTTTTCCGCCACTTTCACAACCAAGGTCTGGCCGCGCTGTTCAAATTCGACATTGGCGAAAAAGCCAGTCGCAAACAGCGTCTTCAAAGCAATGTCGATCCGCTCGGGGCTGAATGGCTCGCCGGGCTGGATGGCGACATAGGCCAGAACGGTAGCCGTCTCGATGCGCTGATTGCCTTCTACAGCCACACTCGTGATGATCTGCGGGGCCGCAGCTTCGCTGCCATCACCAGCCTGTTGGGCAAAGGCCATAGGGCCATAGCAAGCGTTCACTGCCAGTGCAGCAACCCCGCCAATCAGCAGACGTTTAATTGATGCCATAAAGGAGCCCGTTAAACCTTGTTGTACGCGTGCCATGCAGGTCACGCCCGAGTTTCAGAAGTGGTGGATAGACAATTTGGCACAGCAATCCTAGCCCGCAGCGACAAAGCCTTTCAGCACATTGAATAAACCAGTCCTTTCGAGATCTTGGAAAGTCGCAAAAACGAATAAACTCAAGATACAAACAAGACCAACTTGGAAGCTGATCGCCTGCACTTTCTCAGGGATTGGTTTACCACGAATAGCCTCAGCCGCATAAAATACCAAGTGCCCACCATCGAGAACCGGCAAAGGCAGAAGATTCATGAAGCCAACGGCAATCGAAAGAACAGCGGCAAGGCGTACCAAACCGATACCAACTGATTCGGCGACTTGCACCGCACTGGCGTCGGGGCCTGCGCTTTCAACCGAGTTTTCCGTGACTTTGCCCGCAATCTGATAGATGCCCAAAGGTCCATTCAAATGGCCGGCAGACATGCCCCCCCGCAACAGCGCGGTGATAAAATTCACCTGCGTGCTGATGATCGCCCCTGTCTGCTCACCACCGCGCACGATGGCTTCAAACGGATTATAGGTGCGATGTTCGATGGTTTCCTTGCTGAAGCGGGTCTCGATACCCAAAAGGCCTTGGGTTTCAGTGTCGCCAAAGGGTGTCTTTTTCTCAACGATTTTGGGGGTGACATTGATCGGCACTTCCGCCCCATCGCGCTTCAACACAAGGCGCATTTCCTTGCCACCTGAAACCATAATGGCCGTCTGAAGCTCAACAAAATCGTCAACCTTACTGCCATTGATCTCAACAACTTCATCGCCAGCCTTGATCCCAGCAGCGGCAGCGGCACCATCTGGCAGGACGTTTGAGATGACCGGCCGCTGAACTGTCTCGCCAAACATGGCAAAGAAGACGGCAAAGACCGCAATGGAAAATGCAAAGTTGAACGCAGGCCCTGCCGCAGTAACAGCTGCCCGAACGCCTACAGGCTGGGCATGAAAAAGGCCGCTACTTTTATCGGCTTTAGCTTGGGTAAAGTCTGGTTGGGAGGCGGCGTCCTTATCGCCTTCAAATTTGACATAGCCGCCCAGGGGCAGTGCGCCAATGCGCCACCGAACGCCCACTTTCGACGTCCAAGCGATCAATTCCGGGCCAAAGCCAATCGAAAAGGATTCCACCTTGACCTTGAACCAGCGCGCAACTTGGTAATGCCCATATTCATGAACGAAAACCACAATGCTCAAGACCACCACAAAGGAGGCCAAGCTGACTGCTATGCCGCTAATATTTTCCCACATCCTACCAAGAACTCCGGCCTAGAAGACGCTGCCGCACCGGCCTAGGCCGAGACGAACTTACGCTTCGCAATGTTTTGAGTGGCAATGCTACGGCCCGCCTCATCAGCAGCATAGACATCATCCAAGTCTCCCAAAGCAGCATCCATGCCAAGGCGGCAGGCTTCTTCCATGGTTTCCGACACGATTGCGGCAATTTCTGGAAAGGAAACATTACGATCCAGAAAGGCTTGCACAGCCACTTCATTAGACGCGTTTAAAATCGTGGGTGCAGCGCCTTTTTTCTGCAGCGCGCAGCGGGCAAGGTTGAGCGCAGGAAATCTTTCTAAATCAGGTAGTTCAAAGTCTAACTTCGCAATAGTTGCTAAGTCTAAACGCGGGGCCGAGGTCACCAAACGCGCCGGCCAGGCCAGTGCATGGGCAATCGGAATGCGCATATCCGCTGCACCTAATTGTGCTAAAACACTGCCATCTTCATACGCCACTAAGCTGTGGATAACCGATTGCGGGTGAACCAGCACATCAATCTTGTTTTCCGGCATCCCAAAAAGAAGCGCGGCCTCGATCAGTTCGAGGCCTTTGTTCATCAAAGTGGCACTATCAACCGAAATTTTCTGTCCCATGGACCAATTGGGATGGGCAACTGCCTGCTCGGGTGTGGCAGCCGCAATGGCAGCTGCGCTCCACGTCCGAAACGGGCCACCCGAAGCGGTGAGAATCAGTTTTTCGACCCGGTCGGATTGGTCCAAGACTTGGAAGATCGCATTATGCTCGCTATCGACCGGCAAGATCCGCGCCCCACCGTCCTGCACCGCCTTCAAAAAGACAGAGCCTGCGCAGACCAAGCATTCCTTATTAGCTAGGGCAATCGTGGCCCCCCGTTTGGCTGCGGCAAGGGCTGGGGCAAGGCCTGCCGCCCCCACAATAGCGGCCATCACGATATCGGCTGGGCGGGCAGCGGCTTCGACCAAGGCCTCAGGCCCCAGCCCGATGGCAACGCCTTTTCCGGCCAAGGCGGCTTCAAGCTGTGGGCCAAAGCGCACATCGCCCAAGGCGACATAGTTGGCCCCAGTCGCAAGGGCCTGTTCAGCCAAACCAGCCCAATCGCGATTGGCCGTCAGGGCGATCACGCGATACGCCTCGTCTTGGCCCGCAGCACGCGCCCGCGCATTGGCTTCCATCACTACGTCTAGCGTAGCTTGGCCGACGGAGCCTGTGGCCCCCAAAATAGTCAAAGATTTCGTCATGTTCATGTCAGCATAGCGCGCAAACCGGGAATAACCAGCAAAATGGCCACAAAGGCCAAAGCTGCGGCTAAATGCCCATCCAGCCGGTCCAACACACCGCCATGGCCGGGGATAACGCCCGACGCATCCTTTACGCCATAATAGCGTTTAGCCAGCGATTCTAAGAGGTCGCCGCCTTGTGAGACCACCGCTAATAGCCAGCCGACCAGCGCCCAAGCCAGCGGGTCTGTGCCCGACAACCAGCCATAGAGCGCGCCTGCCAAAATACCGGCAGCCGTCCCCCCCAGCGAGCCAGACCAGGTTTTATTGGGGCTGATGATTGGGAAAAGCTTCGGGCCGCCGACGACGCGCCCAACCAGATAAGCCATCGAATCGGTGGACCACACAATGGCAAACAAGCCAAACATCAGGCTGCGGCCCACCTCGTCTTGGCCACGGAGGCCCGCCAATGCCCAGCCCGACAAGGCAAGGTAGATGGAGCCTGCCATCGCAAGATAGCCAAATTCGCGCGGGGAACGCACCAAGGTCAAAAAGAAGCCCAGCGCTGCTAAGGCCTCATAGGCGCGAGGTAAAAGTACAAAGCAAAGGCCGCAGACCGCCGCGATCAGGGCACGCGGCACCAGATCAACCGCTTTAGGGGCAATCATGCGGCCCCATTCAAAAGCCAAGGCGGCCATGATGGTGGCGGCCAACAGCGCCCAGCCAATTCCGCCGATCCAAGCCCCGGTAAGGCTTAGAACCACCATAACAACCGCCGAAACAAAGCGAACCCGAAGGTCTGCCCCCAATTTATTGGCCGCTAGGCCAATGGAGAAGGCAGATTGCTTGGGGTCATGGTCCGGCGTGGGGTCCAAGGTCACACGCCCCCGTAGCGACGGTTTCGTTTGGCAAAGACTTGAAGGGCTTCTTCCAATTGCGGTCGGCCAAAATCGGGCCAAAGCGTATCGAAGACGAGGAATTCCGCATAGGCTGATTGCCAAATCAGGAAGTTAGACAAGCGCTGTTCACCGCTGGTGCGGATCACCAAGTCTGGATTGGGCCAGTCGCGGCTGGGCAAGAATTGCGCGATCGTGTCGGGTCCAATGGTCTCGGGATCAATCAGGCCTGCGGCAGCTTGACGGGCGATCTCTTGGGTCGCGCGCGCGATTTCTGCTTGGCCGCCATAATTAAAGGCAATGACCAAGGTCATGATCGTATTGCCTTCAGTTTGCTTTTCCGCCTGATCCATCAGGGTCAGAATATCGGCTGGCACGCCCTCACGCTCGCCCAGAACCCGGATGCGCACCCCTGCCCGATCCAGACGCGTCAAGTCTGAGCGGATGAAGCCGCGCAGCAAGCCAAATAGGGCCTCAATCTCATCGGGTGGTCTGCGCCAATTTTCGGTCGAAAACGCATAAACGGTCAGGACCTCAATCCCGAGGTCACCGGCTGCTTCTACCGTATTGCGCAGGGCTTGTACGCCCGCTGAATGGCCAAAGGCGCGCGGCATGCCCCGGGCGGTCGCCCAGCGGCCATTGCCATCCATGATGATGGCGATATGGCGCGGACGCGCATCTGCCTCCCCCCCCGTCCGGGGTGACAGCTGATGAGCGGCCTTTGCGGCCCAGTCGGCGAGCGCCCCGGCCATCCTAGACTTGCATAATCTCGTCTTCCTTCGTCTTCATGGTCTGGTCGACCTGCTTGACGAAGGAGTCAGTGGCTTCTTGGACTTGGGCAGACAGCTTCTTCAACTGATCTTCGCTGATCTCGCCGTCCTTCTCGGACTTTTTCAATTGCTCCATCGCGTCGCGACGGACGTTGCGAATGGCCACGCGGGCGGCTTCGGCATATTTGCCCGACAATTTCACCAGTTCACGGCGGCGCTCTTCGTTTAGCGGTGGAATGGGAACCCGCAAGGTCATGCCGTCGACGACCGGATTGAGGCCGATGCCGGCATTGCGAATAGCCTTATCGACCACGTTCACCATGGACTTTTCCCAGACGGTCACGGTCAACAAACGCGGCTCTGGCGAAGAAATCGCCCCAACTTGGTTCAAGGGCACCATGGCACCATAGGATTCCACCATCACGGGTTCCAACAAATTGACGTTGGCCCGGCCGGTTCGTAAGCCTTGAAAATCGCTTTTCAAAGCCGTTATCGCGCCTTCCATTCGGCGCTTGGTGTCTTGGAGATCAAAGGTCGGCATGGTTCAGTTGTCCGTTATGACGGTGCAGACTCCGGTGCCCGCAAGCACCTCGGCCAAGCGCCCGGGTTGACGAATATTGAAAACGATAATGGGGATGTTGCTGTCGCGCATCATGGAAACAGCAGAAGCATCCATCACTTTGAGGTTTTTGGCCAAGACATCTGTGTAGGACAGCTTGTCATAGCGGGTCGCGGTGGGATCGGTCTTGGGGTCTGCGGTATAGACACCGTCCACACCTGTGCCTTTCAACAAGGCATCGCAGCCCATTTCAGCCGCGCGCAAAGCCGCCCCCGAATCTGTGGTGAAGAAGGGGCTGCCAACGCCTGCGGCAAAAATCACAATGCGGCCCTTTTCCATGTGCCGCATGGCCCGGCGGCGAATATAGGGCTCACACACGGTCTGCATGGGAATAGCTGATTGCACGCGGGTATGAACACCAATGCTCTCCAAAGCCCCTTGCAGCGCCAAAGCGTTCATGATGGTAGCCAACATGCCCATATAATCGGCTGTCGCCCGTTCCATCCCCTTGGCCGCGCCCGAGATGCCGCGGAAAATATTGCCACCCCCAATAACCAAGCACAATTCAATGCCAGAGTCGCGGGCAGCTTTGACGTCGCGCGCAAATCCAAGACAGGTTTCCTGATCAATCCCAAATTGACCATCGCCCATCAGCGCCTCACCGGAAATCTTCAACAAGATACGGCGGGGTTTCTGGTCTTTTGGCTTGGCTACTTCATTCATTTGGCTGCGTCTCCCAGCTTTCGGCAGGCCTTACCATGACTCGCCCGAAAGCATGCAGGCAGGTCTTCTGACAGACCAAGGGCGGCACGCCAAGCATGCCGCCCTGTTTCTTGTCAGCAAAGTGTCATCTTTCACTTTGCTCATCGCGCTCTATTCAGCAATCACGGCTAAAAGAGGAAGATTTTTGGGCTTAAGTGCCGCTCAAAGCGGCCACTTCTGCGGCGAAATCATCTTCTTTTTTCTCAACGCCATCACCCAGCTTGAACATAGCAAAGCCAGTGACTTCGGCGCTGATGCCAGCTGCTTTTGCGGTTTCAGCAACAAAAGCCGCAACCGTCTGATCTGGGTTCATGACGAAGGGCTGCTGCAACAGCACCACTTCTTCATAGAACTTGCGGATCCGGCCTTCGATCATGCGGGCAATCACGTCATCGGACTTGCCGCTTTCGCGGGCTTGTTCGGTCAGAACTTGACGCTCACGCTCAACCACGGCTGGGTCAAGATCGTCCGTCTTCAAGGACAGAGGCGCGGTCGCAGCAATGTGCATCGCAACCTTGCGGCCGATGTCATTGGCAACAGCAGCGTCACCTGCGGTTTCAACACCAACCAACACGCCAATGCGGCCCAAGCCGTCACCAGTTGCGGTGTGGATGTAAGAAGCCACAACACCTTGATTGACCGACACTTTTGCCATGCGGCGCAAGGTCATGTTCTCGCCAATCGTGGCGATCAGATTGGTCACAAAGTCATTGACAGTGCCTTCGCCGCTTGGCGCAGGGGCTGCACCCAAAGCTTCAATCGAGTCAAAGCCATGGGCCAGTTTGGTGATGCCGCTGACAGCTGCTTGGAATTGCTCGTTACGCGACACGAAGTCGGTTTCAGCATTCAGCTCGACCAACACGCCGGTGTTGCCCGAAACATAAACGCCAACCAGGCCTTCTGCAGCCGCACGGTCAGCTTTCTTTGCAGCCTTCGAAAGGCCCTTTGCACGCAACCAGTCAATCGATGCCTCGATGTCACCATTGTTTTCGGTCAGCGCTTTTTTGCAGTCCATCATGCCGACGCCGGTCTTCTCGCGAAGATCCTTGACGAGGGCAGCCGTAATCTCGGCCATAATCGCCTCCAGGGTAGAGTGTTTGTGGGGTCCGCCTTGGTCTGTGGTCAGCACAAACCAAGGCGGGAAATTTTAAGCTTCAAGAGGAGCTTCGACGTCGCCATCAACCGATTCTGCGACAGCTTCTTCGGTGACTTGAGCCAAAACAGGCTCAACTGGGTTTTCCATCGCACCCAAATCAACGCCAGCTGAAGATTGACCTTCAGCCAAGCCATCCAAAGCTGCATCTGCAATCAGGTCGCAGAACAATTGGATCGAACGCGCTGCGTCGTCATTGCCTGGGATTGGGAAATCGACTTCGTCGGGATCGCAATTGCTGTCGATCATCGCGGCAACCGGGATACCCAATTTCTTGGCTTCCTTTATCGCAATCGCTTCCTTGTTGGTGTCGATCACGAACATCAAGTCAGGAATCCCGCCCATGTCGCGAATCCCGCCGAGCGAACGCTCAAGCTTTTCATATTCGCGGGTCAGGTTCAGGATTTCTTTCTTGGTCAAACCTGCAGGTGCGTCGCCTTGCACAATGGCTTCAACTTCGCGCATGCGGGCAATCGACTTCGAAATCGTCTGCCAGTTGGTCAGCGTGCCACCCAGCCAACGGCTGTTGACATAATATTGGGCGCAGCGCTTGGCAGCAGCGGCCACAGGGTCGGATGCTTGACGCTTGGTGCCGACGAACAAAACGCGGCCGCCCTTTGCGGTCACGTCACGGACGCGCAGCAAAGCCTGGTGCAACAAAGGCACAGTTTGGCTCAGGTCAATGATGTGGATGTTGGCGCGCTCACCAAAGATGAAACGCTTCATCTTGGGGTTCCAACGGTGGGTCTGGTGACCAAAATGTGCGCCCGCTTCGAGCAATTGGCGCATGGTAAAATCTGGCACTGCCATGGTATTTCAATCCTTTTTCCGGCTAGCCTCCGCGAGCAGGAGCGGCCTCGGAATGAGAACCGCGCCGGATGGACGAACGACCCCCGCCCATCCCCAAAGGAATAAAAAAGGGTTCGCGCGCCGCGAGCCCGCGTGCGTGATGGCGGTCATGTAGGAGCAATGCCCTCAAAACTCAAGGCTTGTGGGCAGTTGGGGATGTGGGTGGGACTGTTGCAGACATGCAGCCCTCGCCCCTTACCCCATTTCAGCAGCCAAGAAAGCCGCAGCGCGGCGTGCGCCTTTGAGGCGTTGTTCCGGCGTAGACCAATCGCCATTGACCACCATCTTGCCATCGGGCCGCAAGCGGAAGAGCGCAGGCTGTTTCTGGACAGCGGCAACCAGCTTCATCGGGTCGGGTGCGGATTCTGGGCGGAAGGTCAGCACCGCTCCCTTTGGCCCGGCATCAAGCTTGGCGATATGGGCTTTGCGGCAGAGCGCTTTAACGCCTGCAATCTGAATCAATTGCCGGGCTTCTTCGGGCAATGGGCCAAAGCGGTCGGCCAATTCTGCGGCATAGCTGTCGCGGTCGGCATCGCTTTCAAGCTCGCTCAAGCGGCGATAGAGCGACAAGCGGACATTGAGGTCTGGCACATATTCTTCGGGGATCAGAACCGCGACCCCCAGATTGATGGCGGGCGACCACGACCGGGCAGAGACCACTTCGCCGCCATCTTGCAGGCTTGCGACCGCCTCTTCCAGCATTTGCTGATAAAGCTCGACGCCCACTTCGCGAATATTGCCCGATTGCTCTTCGCCCAGAAGGTTGCCGCCCCCGCGCATATCAAGATCGTGGCTGGCCAATTGGAAGCCCGCACCCAGACTGTCGAGTGATTGTAAGATTTTTAGCCGCTTCTCGGCGCTTGGCGTGATGGGCTTTTCGGCAGGCACCGTCAGATAGGCATAGGCACGGGTCTTGGACCGGCCGACCCTGCCCCGCAATTGATACATTTGGGCTAGGCCAAACATATCGGCCCGCCAGGTGATCAGCGTATTGGCGCGGGGAATATCAAGGCCGCTCTCCACAATCGTGGTGGAGATCAGCACATCATAGACGCCTTCATAAAAGGCCGTCACGATCGGCTCCATCTGGGTCGGGCTCATCTGACCATGCGCGACGGCATAGGTCATTTCGGGCACCATTTCCTTCATGAAGCGCTCAATATCTTCCAAATGCTCCACGCGCGGGGCAACGAAGAAGGCTTGGCCCCCGCGATATTTTTCGCGCAACAAGGCTTCGCGGATTGTAATCGGGTCCCATGGCGTCACATAGGTGCGCACGGCCAAACGGTCGACCGGTGGGGTCGCGATGATCGACATTTCGCGGATGCCGGCCAGCGACAATTGCAAGGTGCGCGGGATTGGCGTGGCCGAGAGCGTCAGCACATGGGTGTCGGTACGCAATTCTTTCAGCCGCTCTTTATGCTTCACGCCGAAATGCTGTTCTTCATCCACAATCACAAGGCCCAAATCGCGGATGGTCAGGTCTTTGGCAAAGACGGCATGGGTGCCGACCACAATGTCGATCTTGCCATCGGCGAGGTCTCGCTTGGTCTCTGCCGTTTCCTTTGCCCCCACCATGCGCGACAATTGCCGCACGCGGATCGGCCAGCCGCGGAAGCGCTCGCTAAAGGTCTTAAAATGCTGGCGCGAGAGCAACGTGGTTGGGCACACAACAGCAACTTGTCGCCCACTCATGGCAACCACAAAGGCTGTGCGAAGGGCGACTTCGGTTTTGCCAAAGCCCACATCGCCGCAAATCAGGCGGTCCATCGGATGGCCCGCGGCCAGATCGTTGAAGATGTCTTCCAAGGCCGACAATTGATCGTCGGTCTCATCCCACGGAAAGCGGGCGCAGAATTCGTCATAATCGCCAGAACTGGCCAGAATAGGCTCAGACACTTTAGCCGCGCGTGCTGCCGCGATTTTGATAAGCGCCTCAGCCATATCTTTCAGGCGCTGCTTGGCCTTGGCTTTGCGACCCTGCCATGCCACCCCACCCAATCTGTCTAACAGAGCGGTTGCATCTTCAGAACCATAGCGTGAGACAAGTTCGATATTCTCAACCGGCAGGAAGAGTTTATCGCCACCGGCATAGATAAGCTCGAGACAGTCGTGTGGCGCGCCTTGCACGTCCAAGGTCCGCAAACCTTCATACCGCCCAATGCCGTGGTCGATATGAACCACCAGATCGCCAGCAGACAGGCTTCCTGCTTCTAGAATGATGCTGGCAGCCTTTCGCCGCTTGCGGGCACGGCCCAAGCGCTCGCCCAAAATATCTTGTTCGGACAAGATGGCATAATCTTCGGCGACAAAACCGCGCTCCAGCGGCAGGACCGCCAGACCAATCGCGCCCTTGGGCATCAGCGCAATTGCATCGGCATTGGGCAGTGGGAATAAGGCTGCCATCCCATGTTCTTGCAACACATGGCCCAAACGCTCGGCAGAGCCATCGGTCCAAGCCGCCAGAATGGGTTTGATGCCTTGGGCAGCCAAAGCCTCGACGTGCTGGCGTGCCGCATCCCAGACATTGACGCCCTCGGTAGCGCGTTCGGCGGCAAAGTTGCGGCCGGCTTTGGCCCCACTTTCGATCAAGGCTTGGCCGCCTTCGGCCTCTTGATAGGCGCTGAGACGGCGCACATCGCGGCTGGCCAACAGGCCTTCCAGTTCAGATACGGTGGCATAAAGCCGCTCTGGCGGGAGCGGATTATAGGGGGCAGAACCCTTGGGCGGCGGGATGCGGCGCGCCTCGTAATAATCCATCACTTGGGCGGCGCGCTCGGTTGCGGCATCCATGGCATGGGGGTCAAGACTGATCAGGGCCTCAGGGCCCACATAATCTAGAACTGTCTCCATATGCTCATGAAACAAAGGCAGCCAGTGCTCCATGCCGTTGCGCCGCATGCGCTTGGTGACGGCTTCATAAAGCGGGTCGCCTTGGGCGGCGCCAAATAATTCCAAATAGCCCAGACGGAAGCGGCTGGCCGCAGCATCATCCAAAATGGCTTCAGATACCGGGGCCAGCACGACGCCTTGTAATTGGTGGGTAGAGCGCTGGGTCTCAGGGTCAAAGCTGCGAATGCTTTCCAGCGTATCGCCAAACAGGTCGAGGCGGACGGGCTCTGGCAGTTCTGGCGGGAAAAGGTCGATCACGCCACCGCGAATGGCAAAATCGCCCCGCTCGCGCACGGTTGCGGTGCGCACATAGCCGTTGGCGGCAAAATAGGCCTGAATAGCGCTGACATCGAGGATTTGGCCGGGCTTGGCCGAAAAAGAGGCCGCGCGCAGGCGGTCTCGTGGCGCGACGCGCTGCAGGAGTGCGGCACCGGTCGTCAATACCAAAAGGGGCGCATCACCCGCTTTGCGCCGGATCAAATGGGTCAGCGTGGAGAGGCGCGTCGCACTGATTTCCGGCGCTGGCCCCACCCGGTCATAGGGCAGACAATCCCAAGCTGGCAGACGCACCACCGAGAGGCTTGGCGCATAAAAGCGCACAGCAGCCAAAAAGCTTGAAGCTTGCGCATCATCGCGCGCCACATGCAGCGTTACCCCGCCGCGCAGCAAGGCCGCGCGCGCAATCAATCCCGCGTCATAGCCTTCAACGGCACCTGACACGCGCAAGGGGCCAACGGCGTTGGCGAGGGTTTCGACAAGAGAGATCGGCATGGGAGCTATGCTTTGCGGAGAATGGTCACGCGATATAGCGATCCCCTGCCCCCTTGGCGAGGGTCAGACTTCAGTCAGTCCGAGCCTGTGTCGGCACGTGCACCACCTCAGCCACCAAAAAGCTCACGAAAATGTGAGGCTTTAACCCGTCGTTTAGAGGCGTCTACTAGATTTGACGCCAGTAAGTGTCATGTAAGTCAAAGGCGCATGGGATGGCGTGGTTCCAAAATACAAGTGAAGATCAAGCAAAACTCATTGCGATCGATAAAGCCCAAGCAATCATTGAGTTCACGTTAGAAGGGACCATTCTTACCGCCAATGCCAATTTTCTCGCTGCCATGGGCTATCGGCTTGAGGAAATTAAAGGCCAACATCATTCCATGTTTGTAGAGCCGCATGAAAAGGCGAGCCAAGACTATCAAGATTTCTGGCGCGACTTGCGCTCTGGCACGACCCAGACCGCTGAGTATAAGCGCTTGGGTAAAGGGGGTAAGCCTGTCTGGATCCGTGCCACCTATTGCCCGATTATAGACAAAAGCGGCAGGCCGATCAAAGTCGTGAAATTTGCCTCAGATGTGACTGAGGAAAAAATGCGCTCTGCCAATTTCGAAGGCCAGATTGAGGCCATTCATCGCTCGCAAGCCGTCATCGAATTCACCCTCGATGGTATCATTTTGACGGCCAATGATAATTTCCTCAAAGCGCTGGGCTATGACCTAAAGGACATTGTCGGCAAACATCATGCGATCTTCATGCCCAAGGAAGATGCTGCCTCCGCGGCCTATCGCGACTTCTGGGCTGCTTTAGGTCGGGGTGAATTCCGCGCTGACCAATTTCGCCGCGTGAACAAACAGGGCGAAGATGTCTGGATTCAAGCCAGCTATAATGCTGTGCGCGATATCAAGGGCGTCCCCTACAAGGTGGTGAAGTTTGCAACCGACATCACCGAGCAAATCACCCAACAAAAACGACGCGCGCAAGCCCAAGTCCAAATCGATCAGGATTTGGAGAAAATCAGCGCTACCGTCGTCTCCGCCGCCCAGGTGGCCCAAGAAGCCGCACGGGCCTCTGATCAGACTTCGGTAAATGTGCAGGCCATGGCGGATGGTGCCATTCAGCTAACCCAATCTGTGCATGAGATCAGCACCCAAGTTCATGTGGCGCGCGATGTCTCCAGCCGGGCGGTCGAACAAGCCGAGCGCACCAGCGGCGTGGTTGCAGGCCTTTCAGCTGCTGCCCAACGCATCGGCGATGTGGTTCAATTGATCAATCAGATCGCCTCACAAACCAATTTGCTGGCCCTGAATGCCACGATTGAAGCCGCGCGCGCTGGCGAGGCGGGCCGTGGGTTTGCGGTTGTTGCCTCTGAAGTAAAGACCTTGGCCGAACAAACCTCGAAAGCGACCGAAGAAATCGCCACACAAGTTGGCTCGGTCCAAGGCTCTACCCGCGAGGCTGTCTCAGCCATTGCTGGAATCAGTCAAGTGATTGGGTCCATTAGCGAAGTCTCCACGGCGATTGCGGCTGCCATTGAAGAGCAAAGCGCCCTCACCGAGTCGATGTCGGCCAATATGGGCGTGGCCTCTGGCAGCGTTCAGGCGATCTCGGCGCGCATGTCCGAAATCGCCGATTCTGCTGAGCATATCCGCACCGCAACCGAGCAGGTCCGCCACACCTCGCGCCAGATCGCCTGACCAAGCCCTACATGCGGCTTGAGTAATAGACCGCGAGCTTATTGCCGTCCAAGTCACGGAAATAGGCAAAGTCGCCAAAGGCCCCACGCGGACCGGGCTTGCCTTCGCAAGAGCCACCCAATGCCAAGGCCTTGGCGTGTACGGCTGCGACTTGATCGGCGGACTCAACCTGAATCGCGATCATGGTGCCATTGCCAAAGGTCGCAGCTTCGCCATCATGGGGTTTGGTCACCATCAGCATGGCCCCTTCAGACAGGCGATAGATCAAGCCCTGAGACGTCGGCATCAAAGGCTTGCCGCCAATGTCAGCCAAAAGAGCGGTATAGAAGGCAGTCGCCTTATCAAAATCATTGGTGCCAACGCACAAATAACCGATTTTCGCCATGGTGTTTCTCCCTGTTATGGGCAGTGCTTGTGCGGCGCTTGGCTAGAAGCGTCAAGCCGCTGGCCGAAACAAATCGGGCTGCGGACGCGGTGCGTCCACAGCCCCTTGTTACAAGGCTGGTTGTGGCCTTATTTCAGAATAAGCTCTTGCAGCTCCATCGTGCCCAAGGTTTCGCGCAGCTTCTGGCGCTCTTGAACACCGACTTGGACGGAGCGATCATTTTCTTTCATATATGCGTCAAGCTTTTTGGAAAATGCCTCGCGTTGGGCAATCGGGGCATAATCCTTATACTCGATCAATAGGATAAGCGTTGGCTCACCTTCGCGCGCATTGTTGACGGCAAGCACGCGATAACTCAAAACCACGCCTTCCTTCTTGCTAAACTCTTGGATGGTTTTCCAACGACCGGCCAAATAGTCCATGTAGTTTTCAAATTGACCGGGCATAACTTTGACGCTGCTGGCCACAAACACAGACCCCGGCTTATAGCTCGACTCTTGCGCCATCGCCGGTGCGGCTGTGCCCAATGTTAAAGCTAATGCCATAGCTGCCCCCGCAGCGAAACGCGTGATTGTCTTCATCTCGTTTTCTCCAATTGACCTGTGCATCAGGGCTCTTCGCGAGCGTTTTTATCTAAAAGCAGCGTTGAGAGGCCTCACAAGGGGAGATCAAAAATGTTCTTACCCGTCAGAAACATTTTTGCAGCAAGCAGCCTAGTTCCGCGAAAACGGATGGCCCAAACAAATCGGGCTGTGAACGCGGTGCGTCCACAGCCCATTGGTACAAGACTGGTTGAGGCCTTATTTCAGGATGAGCTCTTGCAGCTCCATCGAGCCTTTTTGCTCGCGCATTTTGCGACGCGCGGCAGAGGCGGTCTCAGATGACCGGTCTGTTTGGGCCATATATTCGTTGAGCTTCTTGCCGATCGCCTCTTTCTGCGCATTGGTGGCATAGTCCTTATACTCGATCAACAAAACCAAGGTTGGTTCGCCTTCGCGGGCATTATTGATCGCCAAAACACGATAGCTCAGGACCACGCCTTCTTTCTTCAAAAACTCGTTTGATTTTTTCCAGCGATCCGACAAATAGTCCATATAGTTTTCAAATTCACCGGGCAGGACTTTGATATAACTGAGCTGAAAAACAGAACCGGGCTTGTAGCTCGACTCTTGCGCCATCGCCGGTGCGGCCGCTCCCATCGTCAAAGCTATAGCCAGAGCTGCCCCCGCAGCCAAACGCGTGATTATTTTCATCTCGTTTTCTCCAATCAACCTGTGCATCAGGGCTCATCATGAGCAGGTCCATCTAAGACCGCCGATAAGAGGGCTCACAAGGGGAGAGCAAAAATGTTCTGACTGGCTGGAAACACTTTTGCAGCAAACCGCTTCACAGCGGCCTTTGGGCAAGCTAATTGGCCCCAACCAGCACAACGCCCACTAAAATGGCCGCATAATGCAAGCCAGCTGCGGCCACGACATGGCCATGCCAAATCGCCCGGCGGAACTTAAGGCCTTTGGCTGCATAGAAAATCGTGCCGACAGAATAAACCACGCCCCCTGCCGCCAAGAGCCACATCGCCACAGGCGGCACTTCTTCCACCATGGGCTTAATCGCAATCACGACCATCCAGCCCAATGCCAGATAAAGCACAACCCAAATCGCCTTGCCGAGGCCTGGCAGAAACATCTTGCCCGCAATGCCCAATGCCGCCAAAGCCCACACCGCCGTGGTCATGCCGATAGACCAAGCCCCGGTTAGGGCTTGGGTGGTGAAAGGGGTATAGCTTGCAGCAATCATCAAAAAGATGCCCGCATGGTCGAGGCGGCGCAAAAACGGCTGCCAGCTGGGCTTGGCAAAATTATAGGCCAGCGAGAAAGCCAGCATCGCAATCAGGCCCAAGGCATAGATAGATACCGCTGCCACTTTGCCCAACATGCCATGGCTGACTGCAAGGCCTAGCGCCAAGCCACCACCAAACAAAGCCAAGGTTAGACCCGCGATATGGACAATCAAGTCCGCCCGGCGGGCCCATACACTGGGATAATGATCAAGATCGCTTGCCATAAATCTGTCTATACATGAGATTATGGCATTCGTAAGGGCGTTTACGGGCTTTGCCTGTCAACTTGTTTGACGGATGGTTTCAACGGTGAAGCTCAAGGCCTGCAGCTTGTCCATCACAGGGCCTTGGAATTTTTCTGGCACGGGGACTTGGCCGACAATCCAGTAATAAACATCCCAGTCGGCTTGATCGAGGAGCGCCTCAAACAGCGCCAAATCGGCTTCGCTTGCTTCTGCCAAATACTGGTCGGCAAAAGTCCCCATCAAGAAATCATGCTCGCGAAAGCCGCGTCGCCACGCGCGATAGCGCAATTGCTTGATCCACATGTCGCGGTCTTTCATGACATCTCTCCTGTCTGCACGCACATATAGCGCGGCAATCACAAACCAGCACACTTGACCGCAGTGCATTTGTGCCGTTCGGTAGGGTTTCTGCAGGTCTCCAGAGCAAGCGCTAAAATAAAGCGCATGAGATCAGACAGAAGGGAGAGGTTATGAGTGAAGCGCGCGGCCGAAAAACCATTTTTATAACTGGGGCTGGGTCCGGTATTGGCCGGGCAACGGCGCATCATTTTTCCCAGCGCGGCTGGTATTGCGGGCTCTATGACGTCAATGCCGCCGGCATTGCTGAAACCGCGGCCCATATGCCGGTTGATTCTTATTGCACCGGCGTGTTTGACGTGCGCGACCGCCACGGCTGGAGCAATGCGGTCAGCCAGTTTGGCGACGCCACGGGTGGGCGGATGCATGTCTTGTTCAATAATGCCGGGATCGGCAAGCACGGCTGGTATGAAGATGTCGCCCAAGATGATGCAGACCTCGTTGTCGATGTGAACTTAAAGGGCGTGATGAATGGCATTTATGCGGCTCTACCGCTGTTAGAGACCACGCCCGGGGCCCGCGTCATCAATACAGCCTCCACCGCGGGCCTTGTCGGCTCGCCGCGCCTTGCGGTCTATTCGGCCACCAAATTTGCCGTGCGTGGCTTAAGCGAGGCTTTGGATATTGAGTTCTCGCGCAAGAATATCCGCGTGATCGCGCTTTGCCCGTGGTTTGTCGACACACCCATCCTCGACATGGTCGAGACACAAGGGTCCAATTCGAAAGAACGCCCTGCCATGAAGGGCATTGAGATCTATCCCGTGGAAATGGCAGCCGCGCGGACGTGGGATGCCGTGCATGGCGATGATGTGATTGTTAAAGTCGGCAAGGCCGCCGACCGCGCGCATTTCTTCAGCCGCTTCTTGCCGAAATATCTCGCCAAACAATTGCGCAAATCGGTGCTGAACGGCTAGTCAAAACCAAAATGCCCTCGCTGGAAACAGCGAGGGCATTGGTTAGGTCTGAAGTTATCGGCAACTTCGTTTGGGTTTACCGCACAATCTGGCGGTAGAAGACATGGCCCCCAATGCTGGTGACGCGGCGATAGACGCGCGTCCAGCTGGGGTCGACAAATGTCGCGTGAAAATGGGTCGCACCGGGTGCTACACCGGGTCTCCATCCATCGACGACACGTTCAGCAATCTCATTGGCGCGTTGCCATTGTAGACCGCTTGGGGCGCGCCTTGCGCTGCACGCCCATGAAAATTGGCACGTCCGTCCGGAACGTTGATACACAACGCCACAGAAACTCTTCGGATATGCCTTTGAAGCCACCCGCGTTGCAACCACTTCAGCTACTGCTTCTTGGCCGCGACGGGGCTCACCCTTCGCTTCATAGTACACTGCCTCAGCCAGACACCGTATCTGACGCGCACGGTCGAGCTCGGCCGTGTTGCGCTTCGATTGCGGAGTACCCTGGGATTGGGTCGTGGTTATGTCGGCATCAACCTGGGCACTTTCCACCACAGGTTCTGCATGAGCGATCGTGCTGAGGCATACGATCAAACACACAGTCCCTAGGACGGTCGCAGCATCACGCGCGAGGGTCCTAGAGAGGCCGGTCTGTCCCGACTTCATGGGGCGCTTTTAGCCCGCCCCACCCGATTTCGCAAACGCAGCAACGCAGTCGCACCCTGTAACTTTCGCGAAATTGGGGAAAATTGGGTAAATTAAGTTAAGGGTTTTAGACGCTTACGCCAGCGTTGCAATTCCGCATAGGGGGGATGTCAGGCCGCTTTTGGGGCGGATCTGACCCATATTTGTGGTTAATCTTGCGACCAAATGCGACGGTTTTCTCCGTCAAAAAATGCCAAAATACCCCCGCTTTTGGCCCATTATGATTCGCCCTATTTGGGGGCTTCGCCTGTGGGTTTAGAGGCGGCGGCCGGTGGGGTTTGTGTTCGGGCGATCCCAGTTGCTGCGGCCACTGCACTGATACCTGCAAGGCCCCGCAAGCGCTTGGCCTCGGCTGCGTCGGCACTGGCCAGATAGGCGTCACGGGCGGCAAGGCTCGGCCAAGCGGCCACGACGACACGATCAAAAACGGTGTCGCCTTCCATCGGCGTGAACTGGCCGATACCAGCCGAATTAACCAATTGGCCGCCAGAACGTTTAACCCCGTCGATCAGGCTGGCTGCAGCACGCTCGGATGCCTCCAGCTCTTGAGGTCCTTTGCCGGTGGGTCCGGTCATGACCACTAAAAAACCAGCCCCCGCCCCTTCAAATGGCGTGGGCCCATCCCCTTCAATCGCCACCACGGTGAACACACCCGCATTGTCGCGCTTGCGAATGGCGGCCCGATAAGCTTCGCCCCACCAGAAGGCGTCGGCCCCGGCTCGGGTCGGAAATTTCGCAAAAATGAGCGAGCGGTCGGTCCATGGCCCTTCAAGCCAGGACACGCCGCGCCCCGGCGCACCTATGGCCAGATAATAGCCGTCAAGGCTTGCATAAATCGGCGGCAGAGACGCAGCATAGGCCCCAATCTTGGCGCGGTCTGTGGTCTTGCCCACAACAACCAGATAGCCCGGATTAGGTGCCGCTGTTGCTTGCGCGGCAGCAAGGCGGGGCGCAAAGCTGGTCATGGTGACCAAGCCGAATGCCACCAAGCTTGCCACGCGGGTAAACACCCCTGCCCGTTGCTTCATCTCCGCCAATCTCCCCTGCGTGCTCACATGGCTGTCGCCAATATGGGCGAATGGTATATTCTTTTGCCGCTTTGGAAAGCTCTGAACGCGGCTCGCCACCAAAGTTTTGTGAGACAAAACACCTGCCGCAAAGTCCCACGGGGTCCCCGCTCTTCGCTCACGCTTCGGCGGGGATGACATCGTTTTGCATGGGTCTAGATGGAAAAATCTTAAAGCGTTGTCATCCCCGATGGCGTCAGCCAATCGGGGACCTCCGAGCGCAAATGCGCTGAGGTCCCCGCTCTCCACTTCGTTCCGGCGGGGATGACATTGTTTTAGATGGTTTTGTCTAGACGCGTTTTGGTGATCCTTCCGGTTCACCAAAACGCAAACGAAATTGTTCTTGCGACCTCTGGGTAGTCAAGTGTCCGTTTTCTTGGAAAACGGATCGCTTGCGACGCAGCAAAGCTGCGCACTTGACGACCCAGATGTCGCGGCCATCCTCGATGATCCATTTTGGTGAAACAGCGTTTCCACCAAAATGGGTCCAGATGAAAACGACCCCTTCAGTCCCTTCGGGACAGCTTCCCCGCGAGCGGGGAAGCGGCAAGTGGCAGCAGTTGGGACACGCCGCTTCCCCATTCATGGGGAAGCT